>NZ_JANLGL010000012.1:0-57434 GCF_024655625.1 Pseudomonas sp. 18.1.10 | reverse complement strand
GGGAATGCATTCCAAATGTGGGAGCGGGCTTGCCCGCGATGCTTTTAAGCCTTAGACCTGAGACTGTGCGCCTTCGAACCACTTGAGCTTTTCACGCAACACCACCACCTCACCGACGATCACCAGTGTCGGCGCATGCACTTCATGCTCCGCCACCATGCGTGGCAAGTCGGCCAGGGTGCCGGTAAACACCCGCTGGTTGGAGGTGGTGCCTTGCTGGATCAACGCCGCCGGGGTATCGGCTGCGCGTCCATGCTGGATCAGCTGTTCGCAGATGATCGGCAAGCCTATCAAGCCCATGTAGAACACCAGGGTCTGCGACGGCCCCACCAGGTCATGCCAGGGCAGGTCCGAGGTCCCGTCCTTCAAATGCCCGGTGATGAAACGCACCGATTGCGCATAGTCGCGGTGGGTCAGCGGGATCCCGGCGTACGCCGCGCAACCACTGGCCGCCGTGATGCCCGGCACGACCTGGAACGGGATGCCATGGGCCGCCAGTTCCTCGATCTCCTCGCCACCACGACCAAAGATGAACGGATCGCCACCCTTGAGGCGCAGCACGCGCTTGCCTTGCTTGGCCAGGTCGACCAGTTGCTGGTTGATCTGGTCCTGTGGCACGGCATGATCGGCGCGACGCTTGCCGACGTACACGCGCTCGGCATCGCGGCGGCACAGTTCCAGAATCGCTGGCGCAACGAGGCGGTCGTAGAGCACCACATCCGCTTGCTGCATCAGGCGCAGCGCGCGGAAGGTCAGCAGGTCCGGGTCACCGGGGCCAGCGCCCACCAGGTAAACCTCCCCCGGCGCATGGGGCGCCTTGCCGTTGACCTTTTCCACCAGCAAACGCTCGGCTTCGGCGCCCTGCCCGGCCAGTTGGCGGTCGGCAATCGGGCCCTGGAACACTTCTTCCCAGAACGCGCGACGTTGCTGCACATCCGGGTACAAGCCTTTGACCTGGGCGCGAAAACGCGCCGCCAACCCGGCCAATTGGCCATAAGTGGACGGAATCCAGGTCTCCAGCTTGGCGCGAATCAGCCGCGCCAGCACCGGCGCATCGCCGCCGCTGGACACCGCGATCACCAACGGCGAACGGTCGACAATCGCCGGGAAGATCACGCTGCACAAGGCCGGCGCGTCGACCACATTGACCGGTACGCACCGACGCTTGGCATCGCTGGACACTTGCGCGTTCAGCGTTTCATCGTCGGTGGCAGCGATAATCAGGGTGCAACCGTCGAGGTCGGCCTCCTGATAACCGCGCAAAATCAGTTCCCCGCCACTGCCCAGGACCAACTCGTTGAGCTGGCTTTCGATCTGGGGAGCAACCACCCGCAGCAACGCACCGGCGTCGGCCAGCAGCCGGGATTTGCGCAAGGCAATCTCCCCGCCACCGACGACCAACACACGAGTGCCGCGCAGGTTATGAAACAGCGGCAGAAATTCCATTTAGCCGATGACCTCAACGCCCGCCATGTACGGCTTGAGCACGTCCGGCACACGGATCGAACCGTCCGCCTGCTGGTAGTTTTCCAGCACGGCCACCAGGGTACGGCCTACGGCCAGGCCCGAACCGTTAAGGGTGTGCACCAGTTCCGGCTTGCCGGTTTCCGGGTTGCGGAAACGCGCCTGCATGCGACGGGCCTGGAAATCACCGCAGTTGGAGCACGACGAGATCTCGCGGTACTTGTCCTGGCTCGGCACCCATACTTCGAGGTCGTAGGTCTTCACGGCGCTGAAACCCATGTCGCCGGTGCACAGCGCGAGGACGCGGTACGGCAGCTCCAGCAGTTGCAGAACGCGCTCGGCGTTGGCGGTCAGGCCTTCCAGGGCCTCCATGGAGGTCGACGGCTCGACGATCTGCACCATCTCGACCTTGTCGAACTGGTGCTGGCGGATCATGCCGCGGGTATCACGGCCCGACGCGCCGGCTTCGCTGCGGAAGCACGGGCTGTGGGCGACAAACTTCAGTGGCAGCTCTTTGGCGTCGAGGATCTCGCCGGAGACGATATTGGTCAGCGACACTTCGGCCGTCGGGATCAGGTACAGGTCGGCTTCGCCTTCACGGCTGATCTTGAACAGGTCTTCTTCGAATTTCGGCAGTTGGCTGGTGCCCATCAACGCCGGTGCCTGTACCAGGTACGGCGTGTAGGCTTCTTCGTAGCCGTGCTCGGCGGTGTGCAGGTTAATCATGAACTGCGCCAGGGCACGGTGCAGGCGGGCCACCGGGCCACGCAGCAGGGAGAAACGGGCGCCGGACATCTTGGCGGCGGTTTCGAAGTCCAGGCCACCGGTCAATTCGCCCAGGGCAACGTGGTCCTTGACCGCGAAATCAAAGGCTTTTGGCGTGCCCCAGCGGCGCACTTCGACGTTGCCGTCTTCGTCGGCACCCACCGGCACCGATTCGTGCGGAATGTTGGGGATGCCCAGCAGGATCGAGTCCAGTTCGGACTGGATGCCTTCCAGCTCGACCTTGCCGTCGGACAGCTCAGTGCCCATGCGCTCGACGTCCGCCATCAACGGCGCGATGTCTTCGCCGCGCTGCTTGGCCTGACCGATGGATTTGGAACGGGCATTACGTTCAGCCTGCAGTGCTTCGGTGCGGGTCTGGACGGTCTTGCGCTGTTCTTCCAGCGCTTCGATGCGCGCGACATCCAGGGCAAAGCCACGGGATGCCAGGCGGTCCGCTACGTCCTGAAGGTTGCTACGTAACAGTTTGGAATCGAGCATGTCGGTCTCTCGTTTATCAAAGTTTGGTCAGGGACAGGCCAGCCCAGGTGGCGAGCAGCCCGCCGAACACGCTGATGCCCAGGTACCCGAAGGCAACCAGGGCTTGCCCGCTTTCCAACAGGCGCAGCGTATCCAGTGAAAAGGATGAAAAGGTCGTCAGACCGCCTACAAAGCCGACAATCAAGCCGGCGCGAATCTCAATCGGCACTTCCGGGCGCAACAGGAACCAGCCGTACAACAGCCCGATAATCAAGCAGCCCACCAGGTTGACCGCCAGGGTCGCCGCATAAAAATGCTTCGGCCAATGGGCGCTGACCCACGTACCGGTGGCGAAACGCAATAATGTACCAGCGATGCCGGCTGCGGACACGGCAAGAATCGTCTTGAGCACTACTTTCTCCGCTGTCTGGGGCTGAGTCGATCGAGTTGGGCGAGGTGATTCAGTTTTTCGCCGATTTTCAGCTCCAGGCCACGGGGCACCGGCTGATAGAGCGCGAGCGGCTCAAGCTCATCGGGGAAGTAGTCTTCGCCGGCGGCATAAGCGTCCGGCTCGTCGTGGGCGTAGCGGTATTCATCACCGTAGCCCAGCTGTTTCATCAGCTTGGTCGGCGCGTTGCGCAGGTGCAGTGGCACTTCGAGGGAGCCATATTCGGCCGCCGCACGCAGCGCCGACTTGAAGCCCATGTACACCGCGTTGCTTTTTGGCGCGCAGGCCAGGTAAGTGATGGCCTGGGCCACCGCCAACTCGCCTTCCGGGCTGCCGAGGCGTTCCTGCACGTCCCATGCCGCCAGGCACAGGCTCAGCGCACGCGGGTCGGCATTGCCGATGTCTTCGCTGGCCATGCGCACCACGCGGCGGGCCAGGTACAGCGGGTCGCAACCGCCGTCGATCATGCGCGCAAACCAGTACAGCGCGCCGTCGGGGTTGGAGCCACGCACGGATTTATGCAGCGCCGAGATCTGGTCGTAGAAGGCTTCGCCGCCCTTGTCGAAACGCCGGCGGGTGTCACCCAGCAAGCTTTGCAGCAGGTCGACGCCGATCTCGCTGCCGTCTTCGGCCAGGTCGGAGGCGTTTTCCAGCAAGTTGAGGAAGCGTCGCCCATCGCCATCGGCGGCCGTCAGCAGAATCTTGAAGCCTTCCTCGCTCACGCTCAGCTGGCGCTTGCCCAGGCCCTTGTCTTCGCTCAAGGCGCGGTGCAGCAGCTTTTGCATCGCCGCTTCGTCCAGGCTCTTGAGCACATAGACCCGCGCCCGCGAGAGCAAGGCGTTGTTCAATTCGAATGAAGGATTTTCGGTGGTGGCGCCGATAAAGATCAGCGTGCCGTCTTCCACATAGGGCAGGAACGCATCCTGCTGCGACTTGTTGAAGCGATGCACTTCGTCGACAAACAGGATGGTGCGCTTGCCGTATTGCCCGGCCTGCTGCTTGGCCACCTCGACCGCCTGGCGGATCTCCTTGACCCCGGCGAGTACCGCCGAGACCGTTTCGAAGTGTGCATCCGAGACTTTCGCCAGCAGGCGCGCCAGGGTGGTTTTACCCACCCCGGGCGGCCCCCAGAAAATCATCGAGTGCAGCGCACCTTGCTCCAGGGCTTCGCGCAAAGGCTTGCCGCGCGCGAGCAGGTGCTCTTGGCCGACGTACTCATCCAGGTTGGTCGAGCGCAAGCGCGCGGCCAGGGGCTGGGCAATCGGGTCACTGCGAAACAGGTCCATGGGCAGCGTTTTACTCCTGGATCACATCGGCACCCTTGGGGATGTCGAACTTGAACATGGAGGCAGGCACCGGCTGGTTGGCCTTGACCCCGGAGAACAGGATATCGGTGCGCTGGCCGACGCTGTCGATCAGGCGCATGTTGTTGATCACGCCATTGCCGAACGACAGGGACAGGGTGTCAAACAGCGTGTCCTTGGACTTCGGCTTGAGGGTGAACTCGATCACGTTGCTGGTTTGCTTGGAGGTGATCTCGAAGCTGTCGCTGATCTTCGACACATCGCCCGACAGCAACAGCGCCGGGGTCTGGTTCAGGCGCGGGTCAAGCTTCTTGATGGTCACCTGCTCCAGGTCCGGGTCCCACAGGGTGACCTTCTGGCCGTCGGAGACGATGGTCTGCTCGTTCGGCGCGTCGGTCTTCCAGAAGAACAGGCCAGGGCGCTGCACGGCCATTTCACCGGCGGTTTCCTGCAGCTGGGTGCCGCCGCCGTCCAGGGTCAGCTGGGAGAAGCGCGCGGTCAGGGTCTTGGATTTGTCCAACAGGTTGGTCAGGCTGGCGACGGAGGCCGGGTCAGCGTGAGCCGAAACAGCGGTCAGGGCCAGTGCCGGCAACAACAGCATGCGGATAAGACGCATGGGAGTCCTCATTGAGTCGTTAGGGCGCGCCGCGTGCTGCCACGCGGCGCGGGATCAGTCGCGCATCTGCCCGGGGGCGATGACTTCACGCGAGCCGTTGGTGTTCATGGCGGTCACGACGCCAGCCATTTCCATGGCTTCGATCATGCGGGCGGCGCGGTTGTAGCCGATCTTCAGCTTACGCTGCACCGCAGAAATCGAGGCGCGGCGGCTTTCGAGCACGAAGGCCACGGCTTCGTCGTACAGGGCATCGGTTTCCGCATCGTCGTCACCGCCACCGCCGCCATTCTCGAAGCCGCTGCCAGCTTCTTCGACGCCGTTGAGGATGTCGTCGTTGTACTCGGGTGCGCCTCGCAGTTTCCAGGCTTCCACCACGCGGTGCACTTCATCATCGGAGACAAAGGCGCCGTGTACACGGATCGGCAGGCTGGTGCCCGGCGGCATGTAGAGCATGTCACCATGGCCCAGCAGTTGCTCGGCGCCGCCCTGGTCGATGATGGTCCGCGAGTCGATCTTGCTCGACACCTGGAACGCCATGCGCGTCGGAATGTTGGCCTTGATAAGACCGGTAATCACATCCACCGACGGGCGCTGGGTGGCCAGGATCAAGTGGATACCGGCCGCACGGGCCTTCTGGGCGATACGGGCGATGAGTTCTTCGACCTTCTTGCCGACGATCATCATCATGTCGGCGAATTCATCCACCACCACCACGATGGTCGGCAGCTTGGTCAGCTTCGGCGCTTCGTCGTGAATGCTTTCACGCTTGTACAGCGGGTCATCAATGGTCTCGCCACGTTCGTGGGCTTCCTTGATCTTGGCGTTGAAGCCCGCCAGGTTACGCACGCCCATTTTCGCCATCAGTTTGTAGCGTCGCTCCATCTCCGCCACGCTCCAGCGCAGGGCGTTGGCGGCGTCCTTCATGTCGGTGACCACCGGACACAGCAGGTGCGGGATGCCTTCGTAGATCGACAATTCGAGCATCTTCGGGTCGATCATGATCAGTTTGGCGTCGTCCGGGCCGGACTTGAACAGGATCGACAGGATCATCGCGTTCACACCCACCGACTTACCGGAACCGGTGGTACCGGCCACCAGCAGGTGGGGCATTTTTGCCAGGTCGGTAATGACGGGCTTGCCGCCGATGTCATGGCCCAAGGCCAGGGTGACCGGCGACTTGAAGTTGTCGTACTCGGGCGTCGACAGCACTTCGGAGAAGCGCACGATCTGGCGGTCTTCGTTGGGAATCTCGATGCCCACGGTGGTCTTGCCGGGGATCACTTCCACCACGCGCACACTGGTCACGGCCAGGGAACGGGCCAGGTCTTTGGCCAGGTTGGAAATGCGGCTGACCTTGACGCCCGCGGCCGGCTGGATTTCGTAACGGGTGATGACGGGACCGGGGTGGATCGAGTCCACGGTCACTTCGACGCCGAATTCCTTCAGCTTGATTTCCAGCAGATGGCCAACGGCAGCCAGCGACTCCGGGGAATAATTGAGTTGTTTCTTTTCGGCCGGGTCGAGAATCGAGATCGGCGGCAAGGTGCCTTCGACGGCGCTGTCGACAAACAGCGGCGCCTGTTTCTCTTTCTGCACACGGGCACTCGGCTCGGGGGCCTTGGGCGGCGCCGGTGCGATCACGGGCGGCACTTGCTTCTCGCGGTCCGACATGTGCTTGCTCAGGGCCTGCTCGCGCTCGATCAGGCGCTCCTTGACCTTGGCCTGTTCACGGCGGTCCGGCGTGCTCGGGGCCACCACTTCGTTGACGCGGGTGTCCACTTCACGCAGTTGGGCGACCATGCGCTTGCGGTCGACCCGGGCTGCCCACCAGCGGTTGGCGGCGCCCTGGAACAGCTCCAGCAGGTCGAGGGTGATCTTGCCGGTCACGTCCATCACCTTGAACCACGACAGGTCGGTGAACACGGTGAGGCCGAACAGGAACAGGGCAATAAACATCAACGTGCTGCCCTGGATGTTCAGGGTCTTGCGCGCCAGGTCGCCCAGGCTTTCGCCCAGCGCACCACCGGCGCCCGCCGGGAGGCCGGTAGGTGCATGGAAATGGATATGCGCCAGGGCCGCGCCGGACAGCACCAGGAACACCAGGCCGATCAGGCGCCAGGAGAACAGCCAGCCGCTCCACTGCCACGGCTCGTGGCGCTGGCGGAAGATCTGCCAGGTCTTGATCGCCAGCAGCAAGGGGAAGATATACGCGAAGTAACCCAACACCATGAACAGGATGTCGGCGCTGTAGGAACCGGCGGGGCCGCCGAAGTTCTGTACATCGTCGATCTTGCTGTTGTGGCTCCAGCCCGGATCGTCCTTGCCATAGGTGAGCAAGGCCATCATCAGGAACAGGCACAGGGCGCCGATCGCGATCAGCGCACCTTCCTTGAGGCGGTAGTGCAGGTGCTGGCGCCAGGCCGGCACGACTGCTGCTTTAGGTGTTGCGGCGGATTTCTTCAAAACGGGTCTTTTCCTGCGCTTTTAGCGCGTCCATCTATTGAATGACTGCAACCACTGCCCAATCCGAGCAGCTGAAAAATAAACGAACGTCGTTGATTCTACGTTTAACACCGGGAGATGAAGCGCTGAAACGGCGATAACGCCACAGTGCCCGCATTGTACGGGTTTGTGCCCCCGTTGCCACGCCCTTGCCCTTCCCCCGGCAGCATAGACAATTCAAGTGTTACAACATGTTCAATTTGAGCATGCATTGTCTTTGCTGACAAAGGCTTATGGGGTGTTTTTACCAAACAAGGCAAGCTTGGCAAATGGCCTGCATGGTGTAACCCCGGTTACGACCACATCCTCGGCACAGAGTTGCAGAAACACCCGCTCACGCTATTCCTGAGCTGCACCCGATTCGGGCTGGCCCTGGGGCGCTGTCTCGACAATAATCACCCCTACTCGCGGCACCTGTCGCTCCCCTCCCCTCCTCAAGCCTGGATGCCATGCTGACCTGGTTGCAACGTGACTCCCTGACCTTCCCGCCGCTGGCCAAGGCCATGCGTGAACCCAATGGCCTGCTGGCCGCCGGTGGCGACCTGTCGGCCGAACGCCTGGTGCAGGCTTACCGCCATGGATGCTTCCCGTGGTTCTCGGACGGCCAGCCGATCCTCTGGTGGTCGCCCGACCCGCGCACGGTGATCTTCCCCGAAGAACTGCACGTCTCTCGCAGCCTCGGCAAGCTGTTGCGCCAACAACGCTATACCGTGACCTTTGACCAGGACTTCGCCGCCGTCATCCAGGCCTGCGCCGCACCCCGCGCCTATGCCGACGGCACCTGGATCACCGAAGGCATCCAGGACGCCTACCTGGCGCTGCACCAGCGCGGCTACGCGCATTCCGTCGAAGTGTGGGACGCGGGCAAACTGGTGGGCGGGCTCTACGGCCTGGCAATGGGCCAATTGTTCTTTGGCGAATCCATGTTCAGCCGTGCCGACAACGCTTCGAAATTCGGCTTCGCCACCCTGACCCGGCAGTTGCAGGCCTGGGGTTTTGTGCTGATCGACTGCCAGATGCCCAACGATCACCTGCACAGCCTGGGCGCCCGCGCCATCCCGCGCAGCGAGTTTGCGCAATACCTGCACGACCATCTGGACCAACCCAACGCCGGACCCTGGGTTTCCTAGGCGACTTTCGCGCACGTGGCTTACACTTGTTTCAAAGCTTATCCCGAGGGTTGATCATGACCGAGCTGGCACGCTTGAAGTTTTATGCCACTCAAGCCCACTCTTGCAGCTACCTGCCCGACGAGCAGGCCACCACCCTGTTCCTCGATCCCAGCCAGCCGATGGACGTGCACGTGTACGCCGACCTTTCGGAAATGGGCTTTCGGCGCAGCGGCGACCACCTGTACCGCCCCCATTGCCAGAACTGCAATGCCTGCGTACCGGCACGCATTCCTGTGGCGCAATTCCTGCCGGACCGTAACCAGAAACGCATCCTCAAGCGCAATGCCGACCTGACCGTGACCGCCACCAAGCCACGCTACAGCGAAGAATATTTCGACCTTTACCAACGCTACATCGAACAACGCCACGCTGACGGCGATATGTTTCCGCCCAGCCGCGACCAATTCTCCACCTTCCTGGTGCGCGACCTGCCGTTCTCGCGCTTCTACGAGTTCCGCCTCGACGGACGCCTGGTGGCCGTCGCCGTGACCGATTTGCTGCCCAACGGGCTGTCGGCGGTGTACACCTTCTATGAGCCCGCCGAGGAACGCCGCAGCCTGGGGCGTTTTGCGATCCTGTGGCAAATTGGTGAGGCCCTGCGCCTGGAACTGGAGGCGGTGTACTTGGGTTACTGGATCAAAAACTGCAAAAAGATGAGCTACAAGACCCAATATCGCCCCATAGAACTGCTGATTAATCAAAGATGGGTCACGCTTAACTAGAACCCCTTGGCTTAAACACCCTTTTTCGGGCACAATGCACGCCGCTTTTGCCTGGCGCAGTTGCACCGGGCCATTCACTGGATACCGAGGGCTTTACTGCATGTCGAAAGAAGACAGCTTCGAAATGGAAGGCACTGTCGTCGACACCCTGCCCAACACCATGTTTCGTGTGGAGTTGGAAAATGGGCACGTCGTAACCGCGCATATCTCCGGCAAGATGCGCAAGAACTACATTCGTATTCTTACCGGTGACAAAGTGCGCGTCGAGCTGACGCCCTATGACTTGAGCAAAGGGCGCATCACTTACCGCGCTCGCTAAGCAAGTCAATACAAAACGCCCGGTTATGCCGGGCGTTTTTGTGTGTGTGTGGGATTTATCAGACACCACATGACCCTGTGGGAGCTGGCTTGCCTGCGATAGCGGTGTATCAGCCAAAAAATGCTTCGCTGACCGACCGCTATCGCAGGCAAGCCGGCTCCCACATTTGATCTCTATTGTCTTGAAGACCGCATTCCAAACCTGGAGACAGCAAAAAGGCGCCTTTCGGCGCCTTTTTGCTGTGTTGCAGTCAGCGATCAGGCCATTTCAGCCGTAGTCTCGAACTCGAAGGTCAGTTCGCCATCCTTCAGATCGATATGCACCACGCCACCATGGTCGGAAAGCTCGCCGAACAGGATCTCTTCGGCCAATGGCCGCTTGATCTTGTCCTGGATCAGGCGCGCCATCGGGCGTGCACCCATTGCCGCGTCGTAGCCACCTTCGGCCAGCCAGCTGCGCGCCGCGTCCGTCACTTCCAGCTGCACGCGCTTGTCTTCCAACTGCGCCTGAAGCTCGGTAAGGAACTTGTCCACCACGCTTTTGATGACCTCATGGCTGAGGCGACCAAACTGGATAATGGTGTCCAGGCGGTTGCGGAACTCCGGCGTAAAGCTCTTCTTGATCACTTCCATCGCATCGGAAGAGTGATCCTGATGGCTGAAGCCGATCGAGGCCCGCGCGGCCGTTTCGGCACCGGCGTTGGTGGTCATAATCACGATCACGTTGCGGAAGTCCGCCTTGCGCCCGTTGTTGTCGGTCAGGGTCCCGTGGTCCATCACCTGCAACAGCAGGTTGAAGACTTCCGGGTGGGCCTTCTCGATTTCATCGAGCAGCAGCACGCAATGGGGTTGCTTGGTGATCGCTTCGGTCAGCAAACCGCCCTGGTCGAACCCGACATAGCCCGGAGGCGCACCGATCAGGCGCGACACAGTGTGACGCTCCATGTATTCGGACATGTCGAAACGCACCAGCTCGATCCCCATGGCCTTGGCCAACTGCCGCGCCGCTTCGGTCTTGCCGACGCCAGTAGGCCCGGCGAACAGGAACGAACCGACTGGCTTGTCCGGCGACTTGAGGCCCGCACGGGACAACTTGATCGCCGTGGACAGCGCATCGATGGCCGCATCCTGGCCAAATACGGTGAGCTTGAGGTCACGCTCCAGGTTACGCAGCAGCTCCTTATCGGAACTGTTGACGTGTTTAGGCGGAATCCGCGCGATCTTCGCGACGATGTCCTCGACCTGAGGCACGTCGATGCGCTTCACACGCTTCTCGACCGGCTGCAGGCGCTGATAGGCGCCGGCCTCGTCGATCACGTCGATGGCCTTGTCCGGCATGTGCCGATCATTGATGTAGCGCGACGCCAGCTCGGCCGCCGCACGCAGCGCCTCGTCGGTGTACTCGATGCCATGGTGCGCTTCGAAACGCCCCTTGAGCCCGCGCAGGATGCCGATGGTGTCTTCAACCGAAGGCTCCGACACATCGACTTTCTGGAAGCGCCGCGCCAGGGCGCGATCTTTCTCGAAGATGCCACGGAATTCCTGGAACGTGGTCGAACCGATGCAACGGATATCACCCGACGACAGCAACGGCTTGAGCAGGTTGGAGGCATCCATCACCCCACCCGACGCCGCACCGGCACCGATGATGGTGTGGATTTCGTCGATGAACAGGATCGCCTGCGGGCGTTTTTTCAGCTCGCCGAGCAACGCCTTGAAGCGCTTCTCGAAATCGCCACGGTACTTGGTCCCGGCGAGCAACGCGCCCAGGTCCAGGGAGTAGACGACACTGTTGGCCAGCAGATCCGGCACCTGGTTATCGACAATGCGCTTGGCCAGGCCTTCGGCAATCGCGGTTTTACCCACGCCTGCCTCACCCACCAGCAACGGGTTGTTCTTGCGACGACGTGCGAGGATCTGCGCTACGCGCTCAACTTCAAGCTCGCGCCCCACCAGCGGATCGATCCGCCCCTGGCGCGCCAGTTCATTGAGGTTGCTGGCATAGGCATCCAATGGATTGCCCGAAGAAGAAGACTCACCGCCCTCGTCGTCCTGCATATCCTGCTCACCCTCGGAATGATCGCCGTGCCCGGGCACCTTGGAGATACCGTGGGCGATGTAGTTGACGACATCAATACGGGCAACGCTCTGCTGCTTGAGCAGGAACACTGCCTGGCTTTCCTGTTCGCTGAAAATTGCCACAAGCACATTGGCGCCTGTGACTTCACGCTTGCCGGAGCTCTGCACATGGAACACGGCACGCTGAAGCACCCGCTGGAAGCCCAGGGTTGGCTGGGTTTCACGGTCTTCATCGTGGACGGGAATAAGTGGCGTGGTGGAGTCGATAAACTCCTGCAGGTCATGCTTGAGTTTGTCGAGGTTGGCGCCGCACGCGCGCAAGACGGTGGCGGCAGCTTCGTTATCCAAAAGTGCCAGCAGCAGGTGTTCGACGGTCATGAATTCATGACGCTTCGAACGAGCCTCCTTGAAGGCAAGATTGAGGGTGACTTCGAGCTCGCGGTTTAACATAGCTTCACCTCATACCCAAGTGGTCGGCGTTAACCGTCCTTCTCGATTTCACAGAGTAGCGGATGCTGGCTTTCCCTGGCGTACTGGTTGACCTGCATGGCCTTTGTCTCGGCGATGTCGCGGGTAAACACTCCACATACTGCCCGTCCTTCTGTATGAACGGCCAGCATTACCTTGGTCGCCAACTCGCGGTTCAGGTTAAAAAACACCTCGAGCACTTCGACGACGAAATCCATCGGTGTGTAGTCATCATTAAACAAAACCACCTTGTACATCGGCGGCGCCTGTAGAGCAGGCTTGGCCTCCTGGACAGCAATGCCTGCAGAACCGTCGTCATCGTGTTCCTGATCCGGGCGATCCTGATTGAATGTTAGTCGAATCTGGCTGTTTGCATGCATGGAAAGAAAGGTTCGTCAGTGGTTCAAATACAGTGGTGGGGGCGACCTGTCAGAATTTCAACTCTGACCGACTGGTCGCCTTGACTATCGGCAAATCAGTGTTACAACCAATAGAACCCACAGTGGGTAAAAAAGGTCCGCGCAGTCAACCTTATTTATTCGGGTTAGGACGGATAAACTGGATGATACTCCAGTGATGGAGTCTGGTGCAGAGGGATATGGAGATGGCTAGTGGTAAGGTCAAGTGGTTCAACAATGCCAAAGGCTACGGCTTCGTCAATGAAGAAGGTAAAACCGAAGACCTGTTTGCGCATTACTCAGCGATCGAAATGGATGGCTACAAGACGCTGAAAGCGGGCCAACCTGTGGAATTTGATATCATTCAAGGGCCTAAAGGACTGCACGCCGTGGCAATCAAGGCCGCCAAACACGCGCTGCCTGACAATCACGCACACTCGCACGCTCAAAAAGAAAAGATACAAACGGCCTAGTCCGCCAAGAAGCGAGAACGGTGCGATAAAAAAAAGGCCACTCCAATCAACTTGGAGTGGCCTTTTTCTGTACGACCCTTACATGTGTGAGATCAGCGCATCGCCAAAGCCCGATGACGACACCAGCTTCGCACCCTCCATCAAACGTTCGAAGTCATAGGTCACCGTCTTGGCCGAAATCGCACCATTGGTGCCCTTGATAATCAGGTCGGCCGCTTCGATCCAACCCATGTGGCGCAGCATCATCTCTGCCGACAGGATCAGCGAGCCGGGGTTGACCTGGTCCTTGCCCGCATATTTCGGCGCAGTCCCGTGGGTTGCCTCGAACATCGCCACGGTGTCAGACAGGTTGGCCCCCGGCGCAATCCCAATACCGCCCACCTCTGCCGCCAAGGCGTCAGACAGGTAGTCACCGTTGAGGTTGAGGGTGGCGATCACGTCATACTCAGCCGGGCGCAGCAGGATCTGCTGGAGCATGGCGTCGGCAATGGCATCTTTAACCACGACATTCTTGCCGGTCTTCGGGTTCTTGAATTGCATCCACGGGCCACCGTCGAGCAACGTCGCGCCGAACTCTTTCTCGGCAATCCCGTAGGCCCACTCTTTAAAGGCGCCTTCGGTGAACTTCATGATGTTGCCTTTATGCACGATGGTCAGCGAGTCGCGATCGTTATCCACTACATATTGCAAGGCCTTACGCGCCAGACGCTCAGTGCCTTCCTTGGAAACCGGCTTCACGCCAATCCCGCAATCCTGGTCAAAACGAATCTTGGTAACGCCCATTTCCTCCTTGAGGAACTTGATTACCTTGATGGCTTCCGGCGAACCGGCCTTCCACTCGATGCCGGCGTAAATATCTTCGGAGTTCTCGCGGAAGATGGTCATGTCCACATCCCCCGGCTTTTTAACCGGGCTCGGCACGCCTTCAAACCAGCGCACCGGGCGCAGGCACACGTACAGGTCGAGCTGCTGGCGCAGGGCCACGTTCAGCGAACGGATGCCGCCACCCACCGGCGTGGTCAGTGGACCCTTGATGGAAACCACGTAATCCTTGACCGCATCCAGGGTTTCCTGGGGCAGCCAGGTGTCCTGGTCGTAGACTTGAGTGGCCTTTTCGCCGGCATACACCTCCATCCACGAGATCTTGCGCTTGCCGCCGTAGGCCTTTTCAACAGCTGCGTCGACCACCTTGATCATCACCGGGCTAATGTCGACGCCGATACCATCACCCTCAATAAAAGGGATGATCGGGTTATTAGGAACATTGAGAGAATGGTCTGCATTGACGGTGATTTTGTCGCCGACGGCTGGAACCTGAATCTTCTTGTATCCCATGCTGAACTCCATCTATGGATTGAACATCTGGCTGCGTTCGAGCCTACTCCAGATAAATGATGACTGAAACCTCACGCCATCGTCATTTGCGTCGAAAACAGCATATTTAGTCGCCTACAAGCCTGAAATATAAGGCAAATTCGCCAATCTTGAGCACACCATACGACTTTGGGAGCACTGTGGTACCTGCGACCTTTAGACCAATGGACGACACACCTTTTGTATGAAGGCTCGGCGTAAGCATAGCGACCTATGTATAATGCCGCCGCTGACCCAAGAGTCACGACGGCTGACCGCTCCTGCACTTGTAAACAGTGTGCGTAGCCCTCAGCCAGAAAGCAGGACCATTACCATAGTCCAAACGCTTGACGCTCGACTGATGCAACCCAACATCACCGCGAAGAAACCTCGACATTTCGCTCATGGATGACTTTGAACGAACGCGCTCCACCCGGCGCATCTCGAGTTTCTGCGCACGCTTTCAGCAAAGAAGAGAGTTAATCCGAATATGCCCACCCGCTCGAAGATCATCTACACCTTCACCGACGAAGCCCCGGCCCTCGCCACCTATTCACTGCTGCCTATCGTAGAGGCCTTCACCGCTTCCGCTGATATTGCCGTGGAAACCCGCGACATCTCCCTCGCCGCGCGCATCCTCGCAAGCTTCCCCGAGCAACTGGGCACCAAGGCTATCCCGGACCACCTCGCCGAACTGGGCGACCTGGCCGTTACGCCTGAAGCCAACATCATCAAGCTGCCTAACATCAGCGCCTCGACCCCGCAGCTGCAAGCCGCGATCAAGGAACTGCAGGCCCAGGGCTACGCCCTGCCGGACTACCCGGAAACCGTAACCACCGACGCGGAAAAAGAAACCCGTGCACGTTACGACAAGGTCAAGGGCAGCGCCGTGAACCCGGTACTGCGCGAAGGCAACTCCGACCGCCGCGCACCGCTGTCGGTCAAGAACTACGCACGCAAGCACCCGCACAAGATGGGCGCCTGGGCTGCTGACTCCAAGTCGCACATCGCGCACATGAACAACGGCGACTTCTACGGCAGCGAAAAAGCCGTACAAATCGAAGCCGCTGATGCCGTGAAGATCGAACTGATCGCCAAAGACGGCACCACCACTGTCCTGAAGGAAAAGACTTCGGTACAGGCCGGCGAAATCATCGACACCGCCGTACTGAGCAAAAAAGCCCTGCGCGCGTTCATCGCCGCTGAAATCGAAGACGCCAAGCAACAAGGCGTGCTGCTGTCGGTTCACCTTAAAGCCACCATGATGAAGGTCTCCGACCCGATCATGTTCGGCCAGATCGTTGCCGAGTTCTATAAAGACGCCCTGGCCAAGCACGCTGTCGTGCTGGAGCAGATCGGCTTCAACCTGAACAACGGCATCGGCGACCTGTACGCTCGCATCAAGGCCCTGCCGGCCGACCAGCAAGCGCAGATCGAAGCTGACATCCAGGCGGTCTACGCCGCTCGCCCTTCCCTGGCGATGGTCAACTCCGACAAAGGCATCACCAACCTGCACGTGCCGAGCGACGTCATCGTCGACGCCTCGATGCCCGCCATGATCCGTGACTCCGGCAAGATGTGGGGCACCGACGGCCAGCTGCACGACACCAAGGCCGTGATCCCGGATCGCTGCTACGCCACCATCTACCAAGCCGTCATCGAAGACTGCAAGGCCAATGGCGCGTTCGATCCAACCACCATGGGCAGCGTGCCAAACGTTGGCCTGATGGCGAAGAAAGCCGAAGAGTACGGCTCCCACGACAAGACCTTCCAGATCAAGGCTGACGGCGTCGTCCGCGTCACCGACAGCAAGGGCAACCTGCTGATGGAACAGAACGTCGAAGCCGGCGACATCTTCCGCATGTGCCAGACCAAAGACGCGCCGATCCAGGACTGGGTCAAACTGGCCGTCAACCGCGCCCGCGCCAGCAACACCCCAGCCATCTTCTGGCTGGACCCTAAGCGCGCACACGACGGCGTCGTGGTCGAGAAAGTTCAGGCCTACCTGAAAGACCACAACACCGAAGGCCTGGACATCCGCATCATGGCCCCGGTCGACGCGATGAAGTTCACCCTGGAGCGCACCCGCAAGGGCCTGGACACCATCTCGGTGACCGGCAACGTACTGCGCGACTACCTGACCGACCTGTTCCCGATCATGGAACTGGGCACCAGCGCCAAGATGCTGTCCATCGTGCCGCTGATGAACGGCGGCGGCCTGTTCGAAACCGGCGCCGGTGGTTCGGCTCCGAAGCACGTGCAGCAACTGGTGGAAGAAAACTTCCTGCGCTGGGATTCCCTGGGCGAGTTCCTGGCCCTGGCGGCCTCCCTTGAGCATTTGGGTGTGACATACAACAACCCGAAAGCCCTGGTACTGTCCAAGACCCTGGACCAGGCCACTGGCCAGTTCCTCGACAACAACAAGTCGCCATCGCGCAAAGTCGGCAACATCGACAACCGCGGCAGCCACTTCTACCTGGCGCTGTACTGGGCACAAGCCCTGGCTGCCCAGACTGAAGACACTGCACTGCAAGCGCAGTTCGGCGAACTGGCCGAAACCCTGACCGCGAACGAAGCGACCATCGTTGCCGAGCTCAACGCCGTACAGGGCAAGCCAGTGGACATCGGCGGCTACTACGCGCCGAGCCCGGAGCTGACCAGCAAGGCGATGCGCCCGAGCAACACCCTCAATGCGGCGATTGCCAAGTTGAAGTAAGGTTGTAAGGTGAGACCACAAACCCCGGCCATGTGCCGGGGTTTGTGTTTTCAGGCCTTAATCAAAGTGGACCATCGATATACTCAGAAGCCCATGCTGTGCGGATCAAGTCCAGCATCTGCTGACGACAGTCGGGATTCCAACCAGCTCGCTCCCTTAGCATCACGGCAAACTCGGGCAGCCTCGGCAGACTGGAAACACCCTCGAGGCTTCTCAAACCCAGCACCTGCGCAACATAAGGCAGCAACGTCACCCCCACACCCGCTTGCACCGCAGAGCGCAATGACATCAAGTCTTCCGATTCATAGACGCAGTGCCATTTTAGCCCGCACGCCTCAAGACTCCTGATCGCCAAACTGCGGAATCCACAAGGGGGCTTGAACAACACCAAGGGCACATCTTTCAAATCATCGCCTAAGCCGACCTGCGCACTGCCAAACCATTTAACCGATAACGTATGCCAAGGCGGCTCGCTCGCAACACCCAGATCATCTATAACCAGACATAAGTCGATCTCACCGTCATTTACGGCCTCCAACAACACGCCAGACCTTGCGACCTTTACCACCATCTGCGTAGATGGAAACTGGATGGCCATATTGGAAATGATATGCGGTAGCACACGTTCACAAAAATGCTCAGGCATACCCAGTACGACTGTTTCTCTTCTTTTTTCCTTTTCAAACAGCCCGCCTATCTTGTCGTTGCAAGCAACAATATCCTTGGCGTAGCCAAATAGCTTTTCCCCATCCAGGGTGAGCAGCACCTGACGCCTTTCCCTTACGAAGAGCTCGACACCCAGCAAGTCCTCGAGACGCCTGATCTGCTGACTGATCGCGGGCTGAGTCAAACTCAATGCTTGCGCAGCGCGCGTAAAGCTTTTGGTTTCACCCACCTTGATAAAACTGCGCAAGGACTGAACATCAAGATTGACCCTCATGACACACCACCCACCGAGGAATAACGCTTCGGAGTGTGGCAATTCCCTGCGGCACTTACAACTGACTGTTCGGCTAGGTAGAGATGTTACTCGCGTAGGAAGATCAAACTTAACGTGTACTCCTGTAATTCCTCCTACACCCTATGCAAACAAACGCGACCCTGAACTGCAGGAACCTCCATCACGAACAAGTGACAGCCTCGATAGGACGTCGTTAGCTCGCCTCGCCGAATGACGGGAATTGATTTCCAACGCACTGGTAAAAAAGAATGCGCCGCTCGTGAGCTCACCTAACACTGTAATTCTGTCGTCCACATAACCTAGCTGTTTAATCAGTCCGCCTGTTTCAGCAGAAACCCTGACACCCCCGAAGGGATCAACACTGGCGAGGCCCTGATGAAGCATATTTTGCACAATAGGGTTGTCGAACATTTTGACGTCACGAGGCGTACCAGTCGCAATAACCACTGCGTCATACTCGCAGCGACGAATACCTGAACAATCATCTACTACCAAGGTAAACCTCCCGTCACACTCCACCGCTTTAAGCTCACCCTTGAGGATCGACAATTGTTCCGCCTCAAGTAACACCTTTATTTTTACTGCATTCTCAACCGGAATGGAAACGCGGTAGATCATCCACCAACTTGAATAACCTAAAAATCTTCGCCTGTCCTCATCAGGCATTGCTGGCCAAATCAAATCAAGTACCGCATTGGTAGAATAAAGTACTGACTGCCAAAATCTGGGATATTGTGCCTGTTCGATTTCATCGCCCAGGAACTCAATAGCAGGCTTCTGGGCGCACTTGGATGACCAATCAATGGCGCCAATTGCCTCTCCACCGAAAGCCAACTCCTGCAACGTCCAACGCATCACATCTTCAAGTCGGACCACCCCACACCTAGAAATGCAAGACTTGACCGTCTCAGGCGTCAGAATTTTCGGCTTATAGCGTGCCTGGGTCCCACGAACATAGGGCAACGCACCGGTACGCGAATGCAATGTGATTGGCCCCACGTGCCCATTAGTGGTGAGCCCGATCAATGTATCGATGGCACTGAGCCTTGAGCCAACAATGGCCACACTTGCATGCTTTGGAATCAAGCGACATGTACGCCTTAGAGGGTAAGGACTGTTGAAAAAACCCTCTGAAGCCTCCAGATGCCGATACTCCAGACTTCGGGCATTACCGCAACTGAGTACCACGTGATCACTTGGAAAGGAAAGATTTCCTCTGGTTAAAACCACCACTTTCCCGTCGTGCGCAAAACTCAGGCTGACCGCCTCATCATGAACCTGAATCAATTGACAACCAAGTGCCACTGCCCTATTAACCAACCACCGAATCATATGCGCAAGATAAAGCCCAAACAGCGGCCGAGGTAGAAAGGACTGAGGCAATAATTCAACACCTGGAAAGTCATCCTCCCAAACCTCCCGATTATTCGATAACCATTTATAGAAATGCCCAGGCTGATCGGCGAAAGGCGAAATGAACTCAGCCCGAGTATTTAAAAGATTCGTGATGCAGTCCTCTGAATAGGCGAGCCCCCGCCCACATTGAGACTGCCTGTCAATTAAAAACAAAGAGACACTCGAGTAACAACCCGCCCTGCCGAGCCCCTCCAACAACGAATAGATAAACGCAACGCTCGATGCGCCACCGCCGATGATTGTAATCACGTTATTTGACATAACAGCCTCCCTTAAATCGAATTGATCACCCCGCTAACACCTCACAACGCCATCCAACTTCAAACCCCACAACAACCCGCAAAGCTAAATTAAAAAAACATCGCCCTTCATGCGCTTGCAATTAGCCGAGACAACAAATCCGCCTTCGATACACGGCACAATATCCCGCGCGATATCAATACCTGGCGCGACCTCATCCAAATAAATAACTCCATTACGCAACGAAAAAACAGCGCGCTCCGTCACAAACATTACGCGCTGACGCAACAACTTAGCGTAGCCTCCGTTAAATGTCAGGTGCGAAACATGGCGTACAAACTTCTTGATGCGCCCTTCCTGGACAATTTGCAGCCCCTCTGGACCCATTTCGACATTCAGCCCAGCAGCGGTTAAAGTTCCGCAAAATATAATGAAGCGCGCAGACTGTGAGATGTTTATAAAACCGCCAGCGCCCTGCAACTTGCTGCCAAACTGCGAGACATTGACATTGCCAGCGGCATCAACTTCAGCAAAACCCAAGCACGCCACATCAATGCCGCCGCCTTCATAAAAATCAAACAAGGCTGCCTGCTCGATCACAGCACTCGGTCGATAGCTGGCTCCAAACGACAATCCGAAAGCAGGCCTACCACCCACAACTCCAGACTCAACAGTAAAGACCTCGCTCCCCGGACTACCATTCTCTTCAGCCACTCGACCAATAACCGTGGGCATACCAATACCGAGATTGACTACTTGAGCGTTCTGCTGGCGAATTTCCTGTAGCGCGCGCTTGGCAATAATCCGCTCGGCACAGGATATTGCCCCCCTATCAGGTGTCTGAACTCCCGGACATATGAATTCGGAATTATAGACTTCGGCATAGGTTTGAGGATGTTCTCCGGGGCAAGACACGGTGACGTAGTCTACTAACACACCTGGAATTTTTACATGTTGTGGCTCTATCTCATGCCGCCCTACCAAGGCTTCAACTTGCACGATTACGGTGCCGCCGCAATTTTTAACAGCCATAGCCTGCGCGAGTGAGTCACTATAAGAAACCTCCCTCTCCATTGAGATATTTCCATCAGGATCGCAACAGGTACCTCTCAACAACGCACAATTAACGTCAAGCGCGGGATAGAAAAGTGTTGTCGCCCCCGCGACATCAACTCTTTGAACAAGCGGACCGCGCCCTCGATCATTCAAACAGCCCCCTTCATTATTAGGATCAACGAAAGTATTCAGCCCGATGCTCGATATTACCCCGGGCTTTTTGGCTGCGATGGCACGAAAGAGCTGGCTGATAACACCCTGCGGCCAGTTATGCGCCTCTATTTCGCCGCGCCGCGCCATCTCACCCAGTCGCGGAACCAACCCCCAAAAACCGCCAATCGCCCTGGCCACGAGCCCCGGCTTAGCAAATAGATCGACACCTCGCCCCTCAAGATCCCCAGAGGCCGAAGCAAATAGCAGACCAATTTGGCGCGGCCGCCCTTCGCGCTTGAAACGTTCACTGATTGCGTGCGTGAGACCATCTGGATGCCCGCAACTTCCAAAACCACCGGGGATGATTGTCCAACCGTCTTCGATCAAGTCCGCAGCTTGTTGCTCGCTAATGACTTTCATATGTCGGCCTCATGAGTTGAAGCAGCGCCTGCACTGTCCTCTGGTGACGTAACAACCTGAACGGGTTGCTCCCAAACAACCAGGAATGTACAACCTGTCATCGAACAGAGTTCATGCGAAGAACCGGGTGGATAAATCTGCAACACGCCCTCTGCATGAAGCCCCCTATCATCAAGCAGCTCACCCTTTAATACTAAAACCAACTCCCAGCCCAAGTGCATATGTCTTGGGGTAAAGGCCCCCGCATTGTAACGGACCAACGCTGCGGCGGGCCCTTGCGCATTTTGCCGAGCGTCATACAGATAAAATATCGAAACGCCCTCGCGACCATCAATTTGATAAGGCTCAAACTTTAAATTCTCAAGATCGTCGGTAGATAATCCACCGCCTAGCTTACTCATCTGAATGTCAAATATTTCGCCACTGCCTATCGTATGCATGACCGTTCTCCGGCTTGTCACGAATGAACTGTTTATCAATCATTTAGCGCGGGCATGATTCATCAAATAAACCCCAACCGCCGAAACAACAAACCCCACAATCGCAACCGTACTCGGCACTTCCCCCAACACTAGCGACGCCATAATCTGTGTGACCGCCGGAATAACATGAAACAAGTTAGTCGCCTTACTGGCCTCACCCCGTCGAATCATCAAATACAGCAGCGTCAGCGCCCCAACTGAATTCATCAACGTGATCCAGGCTACCGATGCTGCAAATGGTGCCCATTCAGTCACGCGCATGGTTTCGGTGGTGTAGGCCAGAAGCAACATAACCAGCGACGCGACAACCATCTGAATGAAGCAGCCCACCCATAGGTTAACGCCACCAAGAAAGCGCTTCTGATAGAGCGTGCCGAGCGTGATACCCAACAACGCCAGGCCCACTGCGCCGTACCCGCCTAATGACGCCTCGGAGCCGGAAAGGCTGCTGGCTACGACAATGACCACACCGCCGACACCCAGGATGGACCCCGGTAGGTCGCGCCAACTCAATTGCTCACCTAAAAAGCAATAAGCACCGATCACGACAAATACCGGCATCAACCCAACAATCAAGGCGGCTTGCCCTGCTGGAACGCCCTGACTAATGCCGGTGTACAAGCCACCGAACTGTAACGCCTGCAGAAGCAGCCCAACTGCAGCAGCGTGGAGGTAAGGCGTCAGCTTTTTCGGCCATTCAGCTTTAATCGCAAGTGCAACTCCCAGGAAAACCAGCGCCGCCAGGGCAAATCGGTAGAACGTCATGGTGAACGGCTCGCCATAACGGACGCCGAACGCGCCGCCGATGTAACCGGAGCTCCACAGCAGAATGAAGGCAATGGGTAGCGGCGAGGTGAGACGTACTTCGTAGCTTTTGTGGGCAACCGGACTCATGACACTCTCCAAATTGACTTGAAGAGGTAAACTGCGCCACGCCCTGGCATCCGTAAAATCATAAAATGTCAGGCTCATCATGCAGATTGCTTATGCAGACTCACTGAAGAAACCCAATCAAATGTGGGAGCTGGCTTGCCTGCGATAGCGGTGGGTCAGTTGCAACTGTGCCAACTGACAGACAGCCATCGCAGGCAAGCCAGCTCCCACATTTGACCGAGTTTCTCCAGCCACATCATCTTTGAGGCCGCTTATGACCTGGCAACCCCACATCACCGTCGCCACCATTGTCGAAGACAACGGCCGCTTCCTCATGGTCGAAGAACTCAAAGGCGGCCGCGCCGTGCTCAACCAGCCCGCCGGCCACCTCGACCCGCATGAAACCCTCACCGAAGCCGCCATCCGCGAAACCCTCGAGGAAACCGGCTGGGACGTCGAAGCCACCGGTATCGTCGGCATTTACCTTTACACCGCCCCGAGCAATGGCGTGACCTATCAACGGGTTTGCTTCATCGCCAAGGCCCTGAAACACCACCCTGACTCCCCACTCGACGAAGGCATCATCCGCGCCCGCTGGCTGACCCGTGACGAGTTGCTGGCCGTGCGCGAAGACTGGCGCAGCGAGCTGATTATCCGTTGCATCGATGATTATTTGGCCGGCCAGCGCCACAGCCTCGAATTGATCCGCCCTTCTCTTTAGCCTTGAAGGCCCGAGCCTGATAGAATCGCGTCCTTTTTCAAGACACCCGTTGAAACCCTATGCGTGATCCAGCCCCTTCTGACACACAAAAGAAGCGCGTCATCGTCGGCATGTCCGGCGGCGTGGATTCTTCCGTTTCCGCCGTTCTGCTCATGGAGCAGGGTTATGAGGTGGAAGGCCTGTTCATGAAGAACTGGGAAGAAGACGATGGAACGGAATATTGCACCGCCATGGACGACCTGGCGGACGCCCAGGCCGTGTGCGACAAGATCGGTATCAAGCTGCACACCGCCAACTTTGCCGCCGAGTACTGGGACAACGTGTTCGAGCACTTCCTGGCCGAGTACAAGGCCGGCCGCACGCCGAACCCGGACATCCTGTGCAACCGCGAGATCAAGTTCAAGGCGTTCCTCGACTACGCCATGATGCTCGGCGCCGACCTGATTGCCACCGGCCACTACGTGCGCCGCCGCGACATCGATGGCCGCACCGAACTGCTCAAGGGCCTGGACCCGAACAAAGACCAGAGCTACTTCCTGCACGCCGTCGGCGGTGAACAGATCGCCAAGACCCTGTTCCCGGTGGGCGAGCTGGAAAAGCCCGAAGTGCGCAAGATTGCCGAGCAACACGGCTTGGCCACGGCCAAGAAGAAAGATTCCACGGGAATCTGCTTTATCGGTGAACGCCGCTTCAGCGACTTCCTCAAGCAATACCTGCCGGCACAACCGGGCGAAATCAAGACCACCGACGGTGAAGTCATCGGCCGCCACCATGGCCTGATGTACCACACCATCGGCCAGCGCCAGGGCCTGGGCATCGGCGGCTTGAAAGACGCCGGTGAAGAGCCGTGGTACGTGCTGGTCAAGGACCTGGAAAACAACGAGCTGATCGTCGGCCAGGGCAACGAGCACCCATTGCTGTTCTCCGGCGCCCTGCTGGCTTCGGAAATCTATTGGGTCAATCCGATCGACCTGAGCACCCCGCGCCGCCTGACGGCCAAGGTGCGCTACCGCCAGAGCGACCAGCCGTGCACGCTGGAAAAGACCGCTACCGGCTACCGCGCCACCTTTGATGATCCACAACGCGCAGTCACCCCCGGCCAGTCCGTGGTGTTCTACGACGGCGAAATCTGCCTGGGCGGCGGCGTGATTGAAGTCGCGCAAGTCTGGAGCCAAAAGGCATGAGCCCGACCCAGGAGCAATTGACGGCATTGGGCGGGGTTTTCCTCGCCGCCGTCCTGGTGGACAAGATCGCCAAGACCGGCCAAGTCACCGAGGCGGGCCTGACCTGCATGCTCGGCAGCCTGCTGATCCGCGACCCCAAGGACACCCTGGAAGTCTACGGCGGCGACGATATCGCCCTGCGCGAAGGCTACCGCGCGCTGATCGGCGCCCTGGAGCGCGACCCCAGCACCTTGCAGCGCGAGCCGTTGCGCTATGCCCTGTCGATGCTCGGCCTGGAGCGGCAACTGGCCAAGCGCGAGGACATGCTGGAAGTCATCGGCAAGCGCCTGCCACAGATTCAATCCCAGGTGGAACACTTCGGCCCGGCCCACGAAAACGTGATCGCCGCCTGTGGTGCGCTGTACCAGGACACCTTGAGTACCTTGCGCCAGCGGATCCAGGTCCACGGCGACATGCGCAACCTGCAACAACCGAACAACGCCTCGAAAATCCGCGCCCTGCTCCTGGCCGGTATTCGTTCGGCGCGGTTGTGGCGCCAGTTGGGCGGTCATCGTTGGCAGCTGGTCATCAGCCGGCGCAAATTACTCAAAGAGCTTTACCCGTTGATGCGCAACGAATAAGTCGCAGCAACCGCATTTTTTCAAGCGTTACGCGTAATACGCCGGTCAGTTGGCGACGGACCGGCGGATTTTTTCATGTATGATACGCGCCCCATTTCGTTGCCCGACTGTCCGAGAACACCCCATGCAGCTCTCTTCGCTCACTGCGGTTTCCCCTGTTGACGGCCGCTACGCCGGCAAAACCCAGGCCCTGCGCCCTATTTTCAGCGAATACGGCCTGATCCGTGCTCGTGTTCTGGTTGAAGTGCGCTGGCTCCAGCGCCTGGCCGCTCACCCCGCCATCAGCGAAGTGCCGGCGTTCTCCGCCGAAGCCAACGCTGTGCTCAACACCCTGGCGGAAAACTTTTCCCTGGAGCACGCCGAGCGTGTGAAAGAGATCGAGCGCACCACCAACCACGACGTCAAAGCCATCGAGTACCTGCTCAAAGAGCAAGCGGCCAAGCTGCCGGAACTGGCCCAGGTCAGCGAGTTCATCCACTTTGCCTGCACCAGCGAGGACATCAACAACCTGTCCCACGCCCTGATGCTGCGCGAAGGCCGTGATGACGTGATGCTGCCGCTGATGCGCCAGACCGCCAACGCCATCCGCGAACTGGCGATCCGCTTCGCCGACGTGCCGATGCTGTCGCGCACCCACGGTCAGCCGGCCTCGCCGACCACCCTGGGCAAAGAGCTGGCCAACGTGGTGTACCGCCTGGAGCGTCAGATCGCCCAGGTCGCCGCCGTCCCGCTGCTGGGCAAGATCAACGGCGCCGTGGGCAACTACAACGCCCACCTCTCCGCCTACCCGGAAATCGACTGGGAAGAAAACGCCCGCGCCTTCATCGAAGACGAGCTGGGCCTGGGTTTCAACCCGTACACCACGCAGATCGAACCCCACGACTACATCGCCGAGCTGTTCGACGCCATTGCGCGCTTCAACACCATCCTGATCGACTTCGATCGCGATATCTGGGGCTACATCTCCCTGGGCTACTTCAAGCAGCGCACCATTGCCGGTGAAATCGGTTCGTCGACCATGCCGCACAAGGTCAACCCGATCGACTTCGAAAACTCCGAAGGCAACCTCGGCATCGCCAACGCCCTGTTCCAGCACCTGGCCAGCAAGTTGCCGATCTCCCGCTGGCAGCGCGACCTGACCGACTCCACCGTACTGCGCAACCTCGGCGTGGGCTTTGCCCACAGCGTGATCGCGTACGAAGCCAGCCTCAAAGGCATCAGCAAGCTGGAGCTCAACGCGCAGAAGATCGCCGCTGACCTGGACGCGTGCTGGGAAGTCCTGGCCGAGCCGATCCAGACCGTGATGCGTCGCTACAACATCGAAAACCCGTACGAGAAGCTGAAAGAATTGACGCGCGGCAAGGGCATCAGCCCTGAGGCGCTGCAAACTTTCATCGACGGCCTGGACATGCCAGCCGCGGCCAAGGCCGAGCTGAAACTGCTCACCCCGGCCAACTACATCGGCAACGCTGTAGAGCAAGCCAAGCGCATCTGATCATCGCAAGACCCTTTGAGACGCCCGGCCGCGCCGGGCGTTTTTATTCCAGTCTGAAAAGTGCTTTCTTTCAATAGGTTACACATGAATCCTGACATCCCTCTTCAACTTCTGGGCGGCATCACGGCACGGGAATTCCTGCGCGACTACTGGCAGAAAAAACCGCTGCTGATCCGCCAGGCCATCCCCGATTTCGAAAGCCCGATCGACGCCGACGAACTGGCCGGCCTGGCCCTGGAAGAAGAAGTCGAGTCGCGCCTGGTGATCGAACACGGCGAACGTCCGTGGGAGCTGCGTCGCGGCCCGTTCGCCGAAGATGCTTTCGGCGCCTTGCCTGAGCGCGAGTGGACCCTGCTGGTACAAGCCGTCGACCAGTTCGTGCCGGAAGTCGCCGAGCTGCTGGAGCAGTTCCGCTTCCTGCCAAGCTGGCGCATCGACGACGTGATGATCAGCTTTGCCGCACCGGGCGGCAGCGTTGGCCCGCACTTCGACAACTACGACGTGTTCCTGCTGCAAGCCCAAGGCAAGCGCAACTGGAAGATCGGCCAGATGTGCAACTCCGAAAGCCCGCTGCTGCAGCACGCGGACCTGCGCATCCTTGCCGAATTCGAAGAAAGCGCCGAGTGGGTACTGGAACCGGGCGACATGCTCTACCTGCCGCCGCGCCTGGCCCACTTCGGTATCGCCGAAGACGACTGCATGACCTACTCCGTAGGCTTCCGCGCACCGAGCGCGGCCGAAGTGCTGACCCACTTCACCGACTTCCTCGCCCAGTACCTGACTGACGAAGAACGCTACACCGACGCCGACGCCCAGCCGGTCAGCGACCCGCACCAGATCCAGAGCGACGCCCTCGACCGCCTGAAAAGCCTGCTGGCCGAGCACATGAGCGACGAGCGCATGCTGCTGACCTGGTTCGGCCAGTTCATGACCGAACCACGCTACCCGGAACTGGTGGCCGGCGAAGAACTGGGCGAGGACGACTTCCTCGGCGCCCTGCAAGACGGCGCGATCCTGGTGCGCAACCCAAGCGCGCGCATGGCCTGGTCGGAAGTGGACGACGACGTGCTGCTGTTCGCCAGCGGCCAGAGCCGTTACCTGCCGGGCAAGTTGCGCGAACTGCTGAAACTGATCTGCGCCGCCGACGCCCTGCACGCCGAAAACCTCGGCCCGTGGCTGGCGGACGAAGACGGCCGCGATCTGCTGTGCGAACTGGTCAAGCAAGGAAGCCTGGGGTTTGCCGATGAATAAGATTCACGTAAGTGTCGCGGACTGGCAAAAGGATATCGCCGAGATACGGCGCATTCGTGAAGCGGTATTTATCGCTGAGCAATCGGTTCCACCTGAGCTGGAATGGGACGCGGACGACGCTGATGCGGTGCATTTCCTCGCCTTCGAAGGCGACTTTCCGATAGGCACCGCCCGCCTGCTGCCCAGCGGCGAGATCGGGCGCGTGTCGGTGCTCAAGGATTGGCGCGGGCTTAAAGTCGGCGACAAGCTGATGGAAGCGGTGATTGGCGTGGCTGAGCAACGTGGCCAGGCCAAGCAGTTTCTCAGTGCGCAGGTGTACGCGGCGCCGTTTTATGAGCGGTTGGGGTTCAAGATCGTCAGTGAGGAATTCCTGGAAGTCGGGATTCCGCATGTTGATATGGTGCGCGGGGACTGATTCGAGACCGCGTCGCGCCTTTCGCGAGCAAGCCCGCTCCCACATTTTGACCGCACTCCAAGGGATGTACTCAGTCAAATGTGGGAGCGGGCTTGCTCGCGAAAGCTATTTCAGCAGCACCACAAATGCCCTGCCCTGCCAGGGCATTTTGCCGTCTACGATTCAACAAGCACCCCGCCCGGCCGACAAACTGGCACTATCAAGCCCAACTGACTCGCAGAGATAACGGACATGTCCCTACGCACCCTGCTCACCGCCCTCCTGCTGGCCACTAGCGTCTCGGCCATGGCCGACACCGAAGTGGTCAACCTGAGCAACCGCACCAGCGCAGACCTGCTGCCCGTCGCGCAGAACTTCATCGGCAAGGACGGCACCGTCAGCGCCTATGGCAACCAGCTTATTGTCAACGCCGCCCCCGCCAAGATCCAGGACCTGCGCGCCCTGCTTGCGCAGCTCGACACCCCGGCCAAGCGCCTGCTGATTACGGTCGATACCAACGAGAACAACCAGCAGAACAGTGGCGACAACCAGACCCGCATCATCAGCTACGGCACCGCCAGCCGCGACGGCGGCGTGCAGCAGATCCAGGCCAGTGAAGGCGTGCCTGCGCTGATCCAGGTCGGCCAGAGCGTTCCGCTGACCACCACCCAGCCGGACGCCTACGGCCGCCCGCAAAACCAGACCCAATACCGCAACGTGACCCAGGGCTTTTACGTGACGGCAAGCGTCACCGGCGAGACCGTTCACCTGGCTATCAGTACCAACCGTGACCGCATGAGCCAGGAACGTCCCGATGTAGTGAACGTGCAAAGTACCGACACAACCGTCAGCGGCCGCTTGGGTGAATGGATCCCCCTGGCCGGCATCAACCGCGAGACCCAGACCGACAAATCGTCTGGAACCCGCACCTACTCTACCCAGGGCCGTGACGACCTGACTTTGCGGGTCAAGGTCGACACCCTGAACTGAAGCACCAAAAACTGACTGATGAGTCGTCTTAGACTAAAGATGTAGTGCTTGAAAATAAGCACTACAAAACATTTGACGAGCCAAAAAAGCATGGGCATGATGGCCTCGCTCCCGCTAATCAGGGGCCCTGGCAAGGGCCTTCGGATCGCGCTCCAAGCTACCCACCCGAGCCGATTCGTGTCTGTACCGCCCACAAGGTGTGTTTGACGAGGTTGCGACTGGAACGAAGTTGTCCCGAGGGACGGAAGCTAACCAGGTAACCCGGCTACACACTGATGGATCGTACAAAGGCCCACGACGCCCGAAGACCGCCCGCAGTTCGCCCCTACCTGCTCAACTCCTCCTCTCGCCACTCGTTCATCCCGTCGCATTCCCCGCCAAACCCGACATGACCGCCTAAGCTTCTGGTCAGCGAGCAGCCCTGCCCACGCATCGATTGCACGGCTGGAAAACGGATCTTCTAAACAAGACGCGACGAGGTTTACTCCCATGGCACTGACACGCGAACAGCAAATTGCAGCCCTCGAAAAAGACTGGGCTGAAAACCCACGCTGGAAAGGCGTGACCCGCGCTTATTCCGCTGCTGACGTCGTCCGCCTGCGTGGCTCGGTTCAACCGGAGCACACCTTTGCAAAACTCGGCGCCGAGAAGCTGTGGAACCTGGTGACCCAAGGTGCCAAGCCGTCCTTCCGTCCCGACAAAGATTTCGTCAACTGCATGGGCGCCCTCACTGGCGGCCAGGCAGTGCAACAGGTAAAAGCCGGCATCCAGGCGATCTACCTGTCCGGCTGGCAAGTGGCAGCGGACAACAACTCCGCTGAATCCATGTACCCCGACCAATCGCTGTACCCGGTGGATTCGGTTCCAACCGTGGTCAAGCGCATCAACAACTCGTTCCGTCGTGCCGACCAGATCCAATGGAAAGCCGGCAAGAACCCAGGCGACGCTGGCTACATCGACTACTTCGCGCCAATCGTGGCTGACGCTGAAGCCGGTTTCGGCGGCGTACTCAACGCCTACGAACTGATGAAGAGCATGATCGAGGCAGGCGCTGCCGGCGTGCACTTCGAAGACCAACTGGCGTCGGTGAAGAAATGCGGCCACATGGGCGGCAAGGTATTGGTGCCAACCCAGGAAGCCGTACAGAAGCTCACCGCTGCACGTTTGGCGGCTGACGTTGCCGGTACACCGACCATCATCCTGGCCCGTACCGACGCCAACGCGGCTGACCTGCTGACTTCGGACTGCGATCCGTACGACCAGCCGTTCGTCACTGGCGAACGTACCCAGGAAGGTTTCTACAAGGTGCGCGCCGGTCTCGACCAGGCCATCGCCCGCGGCCTGGCCTACGCGCCGTACGCCGACCTGATCTGGTGCGAAACCGCCAAGCCAGACCTGGACGAAGCCCGTCGCTTCGCCGAGGCGATCAAGAAGGAATACCCGGACCAACTGCTGTCCTACAACTGCTCGCCTTCCTTCAACTGGAAGAAGAACCTGGACGACGCGACCATCGCCAAGTTCCAGCGCGAACTGTCCGCCATGGGCTACAAGCACCAGTTCATCACCCTGGCCGGCATTCACAACATGTGGCACAGCATGTTCAACCTGGCGCACGACTACGCCCGCAACGACATGACTGCCTACGTGAAGCTGCAAGAGCAGGAATTCGCTGACGCCGCCAAAGGCTACACCTTCGTGGCGCACCAGCAGGAAGTGGGCACCGGCTACTTCGACGACATGACCACCGTGATCCAGGGCGGCTCCTCGTCCGTGACCGCGCTGACCGGTTCGACGGAAGAAGAGCAGTTCCACTAAGCACCGCGTACACGGCCACTGCGGCCCCAAGGAAGACCTAACCGCAGTGCCGCACAAAGATCACGCCCCGACCTGTTCGGGGCGTTTTTTTTGCGCTGATAAAAATCCGACTGACACAACACAAATCAAAATGTGGGAGCTGGCTTGCCTGCGATAGCGGTGGGCCAGACACCCCCTTCATATCTGATGCACCGCCATCGCGGGCAAGCACGCTCCCACAAGGGAAATGCATTCAGTCAGGAGTTTTTTTGGCAAAACATTGATCCAGAGCGGTATTCGCTGCGAGCAGATCGGCTAAAAGATCCCCGTCAACAACTAAGCAGCAATCAAGCAAGTAACGACAACTTCCCCCGCCACACGCGAAACATTCGCTTAAACCCCACGCAAACAATATTCATTATCATTTGGCGCATGAAAACTTCGTTACCGCTTAAACAAAACACATTTGATTAAATGCCCGCTAATGCCCACCACACAAGGGTTGCAGCCCCATCGAGGTGCACTATGTCCTTATTCCATCGAATAATTTCGCTATAGGAATTTTACTTGCCCGGTGTTTAGCCATAAAATCACCGCGATTGATTGCAGTGCGACATATCGTCACTGCATCGTTACTTTTTTAAGCTCAGAGACCCTTGCTCTCTGTTAAGGACTTCCAGCATGACCGAAGCGACAGGACTCATGGCCCACAACTGGGGCTTTGCCATTTTCCTTCTCGGTGTTGTCGGCCTTTGCGCCTTCATGCTTGGCGTCTCCAGCCTCCTCGGGTCAAAAGCCTGGGGCCGCAGCAAAAACGAACCGTTCGAGTCCGGCATGCTACCTACAGGTGGCGCCCGCTTGCGGCTCTCAGCCAAATTCTATCTGGTCGCGATGCTGTTCGTGATCTTCGATATCGAAGCCCTCTTTCTCTTTGCCTGGTCTGTGTCCGTCCGCGAAAGCGGCTGGACCGGATTCGTCGAAGCTCTCGTTTTCATAGCAATTCTGTTGGCAGGCCTTGTCTACCTATTCCGAGTGGGCGCCCTTGACTGGGCTCCGGAAGCTCGTCGTAAGCGGCAAGCGAAGCTGAAACAATGAGGCTTTGGCGATGCAATACAATCTCACCAGGATCGACCCGGATGCTCCTAACGATCAGTACCCTATCGGCGAACGGGAAACCGTCTCCGATCCGTTAGAAGATCAAGTCCACAAAAACATCTACATGGGCAAGCTGGAAGACGTGCTGAGTGGCGCGGTCAACTGGGGGCGTAAAAACTCCCTGTGGCCGTACAACTTCGGCCTTTCGTGCTGCTACGTGGAAATGACCACCGCCTTCACGGCGCCCCACGACATCGCACGCTTCGGCGCCGAAGTCATCCGGGCATCACCGCGCCAGGCGGATTTCATGGTTATCGCCGGCACCTGCTTCATCAAGATGGCGCCGATCATCCAGCGTCTCTACGAGCAAATGCTCGAACCGAAGTGGGTTATCTCCATGGGTTCGTGCGCCAACTCCGGTGGCATGTACGACATCTACTCCGTTGTCCAGGGGGTGGACAAGTTCCTGCCCGTGGACGTCTACGTGCCTGGCTGCCCGCCCCGCCCTGAAGCGTTCCTGCAAGGCTTGATGCTGCTGCAGGAATCGATCGGCAAGGAGCGTCGCCCACTGTCCTGGGTCGTCGGCGATCAAGGCGTTTACCGCGCCGAGATGCCTTCGCAAAAGGAACAGCGCCGCGAACAGCGAATCGCAGTGACCAACCTGCGCAGCCCCGACGAAGTCTGATCCAGCCCGCTTCTTTTATAGAACGAAAACCTGGCTTCATTCTTTACGTTGACCGAAAGCGATAAAAAAACCATGACTACAGGCAGCGCTCTGTACATCCCGCCTTATAAGGCAGACGACCAGGATGTGGTCGTCGAACTCAATAACCGTTTTGGCCCTGACGCCTTCACCGCCCAGGCCACGCGCACCGGCATGCCGGTGCTGTGGGTGGCGCGCGCCAAGCTCGTCGAAGTCCTGACCTTCCTGCGTAACCTGCCCAAGCCGTACGTCATGCTCTATGACCTGCATGGCGTGGACGAGCGTCTGCGCACCAAGCGTCAAGGGCTGCCGAGCGGCGCCGACTTCACCGTGTTCTACCACCTGATGTCGATCGAACGTAACAGCGACGTGATGATTAAGGTCGCGTTGTCCGAAGGCGACCTGAGCGTCCCGACCGTGACCGGTATCTGGCCGAACGCCAGCTGGTACGAGCGTGAAGTCTGGGACATGTTCGGTATCGACTTCCCGGGCCACCCGCACCTGACGCGCATCATGATGCCGCCAACGTGGGAAGGTCACCCGCTGCGCAAGGACTTCCCGGCCCGCGCCACCGAATTCGACCCGTTCAGCCTCAACCTCGCCAAGCAGCAGCTTGAAGAAGAGGCCGCGCGCTTCCGCCCGGAAGACTGGGGCATGAAACGTTCCGGCACCAACGAGGACTACATGTTCCTCAACCTGGGCCCGAACCACCCTTCGGCCCACGGTGCCTTCCGTATCATCCTGCAACTGGACGGCGAAGAAATCGTCGACTGCGTACCCGACATCGGCTACCACCACCGTGGTGCCGAGAAAATGGCCGAGCGCCAGTCGTGGCACAGCTTCATCCCGTACACCGACCGTATCGACTACCTCGGCGGCGTGATGAACAACCTGCCGTACGTGCTCTCGGTCGAGAAGCTGGCCGGCATCAAGGTGCCGGACCGCGTCGACACCATCCGCATCATGATGGCCGAGTTCTTCCGGATCACCAGCCACCTGCTGTTCTTGGGTACCTATATCCAGGACGTCGGCGCCATGACCCCGGTGTTCTTCACCTTCACCGACCGTCAACGCGCCTACAAGGTCATCGAAGCCATCACCGGTTTCCGCCTGCACCCGGCCTGGTACCGCATCGGCGGCGTGGCCCACGACCTGCCGAATGGCTGGGAGCGCCTGGTCAAGGAATTCATCGACTGGATGCCCAAGCGTCTGGACGAATACCAAAAGGCCGCGCTGGACAACAGCATCCTCAAGGGTCGGACCATCGGCGTCGCTGCCTACAACACCAAAGAGGCCCTGGAATGGGGCGTCACCGGTGCCGGCCTGCGTTCCACCGGTTGCGATTTCGACCTGCGCAAGGCGCGCCCGTACTCCGGCTACGAGAACTTCGAGTTCGAAGTACCGCTGGCGGCCAATGGCGATGCCTACGACCGTTGCATCGTGCGCGTCGAAGAAATGCGCCAGAGCCTGAAGATCATCGAGCAGTGCATGCGCAACATGCCGGCCGGCCCGTACAAGGCGGATCACCCGCTGACCACGCCGCCGCCGAAAGAGCGCACGCTGCAGCACATCGAAACCCTGATTACGCACTTCCTGCAGGTTTCGTGGGGCCCGGTCATGCCGGCCAACGAATCCTTCCAGATGATTGAAGCGACCAAGGGTATCAACAGTTATTACCTGACGAGCGATGGCGGCACCATGAGCTACCGCACCCGGATTCGTACCCCAAGCTTCCCGCACTTGCAGCAGATCCCTTCGGTGATCAAAGGCGAGATGGTCGCGGACTTGATTGCGTACCTGGGTAGTATCGATTTCGTTATGGCCGACGTGGACCGCTAAGCATGAACAGCACGCTTATCCAGACAGACCGTTTCACCCTCAGTGAAACCGAGCGCTCGGCCATCGAGCACGAGCTGCATCACTACGAAGACCCGCGCGCGGCGTCGATCGAAGCCTTGAAGATCGTCCAGAAGGAACGTGGCTGGGTGCCGGACGGCGCCCTCTACGCCATCGGCGAGATCCTCGGCATCCCGGCCAGCGACGTTGAAGGCGTGGCCACGTTCTACAGCCAGATCTTCCGCCAGCCAGTAGGCCGCCACATCATTCGCGTGTGCGACAGCATGGTCTGCTACATCGGCGGCCACGAGAAAGTGGTCGACGCGATCCAGACCAAACTGGGCATCGGCCTCGGCCAGACTACTGCAGACGGGCGTTTCACCCTGCTGCCGGTGTGCTGCCTGGGCAACTGCGACAAGGCGCCGGCGTTGATGATCGACGACGACACATTCGGTGACGTGCAGGCAGCTGGCGTGACCCAATTGCTCGAGGGCTACCCATGACCCTTACATCTTTCGGCCCGGCCAACCTGATTAAGCGTTCGCCTGAAACCCACCCGCTGACCTGGCGCCTGCGTGACGATGCCGAGCCGGTATGGCTCGACGAGTACCAGGCCAAGAACGGTTACGCGGCGGCACGCAAAGCCTTCGCCGACATGGCCCAGGACGATATCGTCCAGACCGTGAAAGACGCCGGCCTCAAAGGTCGCGGCGGTGCAGGCTTCCCCACGGGTGTTAAGTGGGGCCTGATGCCAAAAGACGAATCCATCAACATCCGCTACCTGCTGTGCAACGCGGATGAAATGGAGCCGAACACCTGGAAAGACCGCATGCTGATGGAGCAACTGCCCCATCTGCTGATCGAAGGCATGCTCATCAGCGCCCGCGCGCTGAAAACCTACCGTGGCTATATCTTCCTGCGTGGCGAGTACACCACCGCCGCCAAGCACCTCAACCGTGCGGTGCAAGAAGCCAAGGCAGCAGGCCTGCTGGGCAAGAACATCCTGGGTTCCGGTTTCGACTTCGAACTGTTCGTGCACACCGGCGCCGGGCGTTACATCTGCGGTGAAGAAACCGCACTGATTAACTCCCTCGAAGGCCGCCGCGCCAACCCGCGCTCCAAGCCGCCCTTCCCTGCCGCCGTGGGCGTGTGGGGCAAGCCGACGTGCGTGAACAACGTCGAGACCCTGTGCAACGTGCCGGCGATCATCGCCGACGGCGTGGACTGGTACAAATCGTTGGCCCGCGAAGGCAGCGAAGACATGGGCACCAAGCTCATGGGCTTCTCCGGCAAGGTCAAGAACCCTGGCCTGTGGGAACTGCCGTTCGGCGTGACCGCACGCGAGCTGTTCGAGGACTACGCCGGCGGCATGCGCGACGGCTATACCTTGAAAGCCTGGCAGCCAGGCGGCGCCGGCACCGGTTTCCTGTTGCCCGAGCACCTCGACGCACAGATGTATGCCGGCGGCATCGGCAAGGTCGGCACCCGGATGGGTACTGGCCTGGCGATGGCGGTGGACAACACCGTGAACATGGTCTCGCTGCTGCGCAACATGGAACAGTTCTTTGCCCGTGAATCCTGCGGCTTCTGCACCCCATGCCGCGACGGTTTGCCGTGGAGCGTGAAGCTGCTGATGGCCCTGGAAAACGGCGAAGGCCGCGAGGGTGACATCGAGACCCTGCTGGGTCTGGTCGGTTTCCTCGGCCCAGGCAAGACGTTCTGTGCTCACGCACCGGGCGCCGTGGAGCCATTGGGCAGCGCCATCAAATACTTCCGCTCGGAGTTCGAAGCCGGCATCGCGCCTACCAGCGCCGCCGTCCCGCCTCTGGCGAGGCCGATCGTAGTCGGCGCGTAACGCTTTAAAAGGCGAAGGGTCCGTGCCCTTCGCTTTCTCATGTGCCGGCGCCTTAACGGCTGTGTAGATGCACATGAATAACAAGATTCCATTAGCCACGCCCGCTGACAACGGGCCAACGAAGAACTTTGAACCATGGCCACTATCCACGTAGACGGCAAAGCGCTCGAAGTCGATGGGGCGGACAACCTGTTACAGGCGTGTCTGTCACTCGGCCTCGACATCCCGTATTTCTGCTGGCACCCCGCACTTGGTAGCGTCGGTGCCTGTCGCCAGTGTGCGGTCAAGCAATACACCGACGAGAACGACACCCGTGGTCGTATCGTCATGTCGTGCATGACTCCAGCCACCGACAACACCTGGATCTCCATCGAAGATGAAGAATCCAAGGCGTTCCGCGCCAGTGTCGTCGAATGGCTGATGACCAACCACCCCCACGACTGCCCGGTCTGTGAGGAAGGCGGTCACTGCCACCTGCAAGACATGACGGTGATGACCGGCCACAACGAGCGCCGTTATCGCTTCACCAAGCGCACCCACCAGAACCAGCAACTGGGCCCGTTCATTTCCCACGAGATGAACCGCTGCATCGCTTGCTACCGCTGCGTGCGCTTCTATAAAGACTACGCCGGCGGCACCGACCTCGGTGTGTTCGGCGCCCACGACAACGTGTACTTCGGCCGCGTTGAAGACGGCGTACTGGAAAGCGAGTTCTCCGGCAACCTCACCGAGGTCTGCCCGACCGGTGTGTTCACCGACAAGACCCACTCCGAGCGCTACAACCGTAAGTGGGACATGCAATTCGCCCCGAGCATCTGCCATGGCTGCTCCAGCGGTTGCAACATTTCCCCGGGCGAGCGCTACGGCGAACTGCGTCGTATCGAAAACCGCTTCAACGGTTCGGTCAACCAGTACTTCCTGTGCGACCGTGGCCGTTTCGGCTATGGCTACGTCAACCGCGCAGACCGCCCGCGCCAGCCATTGCTGGCCGGTGGCGCCAAGCTGAGCCTGGACGACGCGCTGGATAAAGCCGCCGACCTGCTGCGCGGCCGCAACATCGTCGGTATCGGTTCGCCGCGCGCCAGCCTCGAAAGCAACTTCGCCTTGCGCGAACTGGTCGGCGCCGAGCACTTCTACAGCGGTATCGAAGCCGCTGAGCTGGAGCGCATCCGCCTGGTCCTGCAAGTGCTGAACGACAGCCCGCTGCCCGTGCCGAACATGCGCGACATCGAAGACCACGACGCAATCTTCGTCCTCGGTGAAGACCTGACCCAGACCGCTGCCCGCGTCGCCCTGTCGCTGCGCCAGTCGGTCAAAGGCAAGGCCGAAGACATGGCCGACGCCATGCGCGTACAGCCGTGGCTCGACGCCGCCGTGAAAAACATCGGCCAGCACGCGCTGAACCCGCTGTTCATCGCCAGCCTGGCTGAGACCAAGCTCGACGACATCGCCGAAGAATGCGTACACGCCGCGCCGGACGACCTGGCCCGCATCGGTTTCGCCGTGGCCCACGCCCTCGACGCCAGCGCTCCGGCCGTCGAAGGCCTGGACAGCGAAGCCGTGGCCCTGGCCCAACGCATCGCCGACGCCCTGCTGGCCGCCAAGCGCCCATTGATCATTGCCGGCACCTCGTTGGGTTCCAAGGCGCTGATCGAAGCCGCTGCCAACATCGCCAAAGCCTTGAAGCTGCGCGACAAGAACGGCTCCATCAGCCTGGTGGTCCCGGAAGCCAACAGCCTTGGCCTGGCCATGCTCGGTGGCGAGTCCCTGGACGCTGGCCTGCAAGCAGTGATCGACGGCAAGGCCGACGCCATTGTGGTGCTGGAAAACGACCTGTACACCCGCACCGATGCCGCCAAGGTTGACGCTGCACTGGACGCTGCCAAGGTCCTGATCGTCGCCGACCACCAGAAGACCGCTACCAGCGACCGTGCCGACCTGGTGCTGCCAGCCGCCACCTTCGCCGAAGGCGACGGCACCCTGGTCAGCCAGGAAGGCCGCGCCCAGCGTTTCTTCCAGGTGTTCGATCCGAAGTACATGGACGCCAGCATCCTGGTTCACGAAGGCTGGCGCTGGCTGCATGCCCTGCGCGCCACCCTGCTGAACCAGCCGATCGACTGGACCCAGCTCGACCACGTGACCGCCGCCACCGCTGCGAGCGCGCCGCAACTGGCCCGCATCATCGATGCTGCGCCATCCGCCGCGTTCCGCATCAAGGGCATGAAACTGGCCCGCGAACCGCTGCGTTACTCCGGTCGCACGGCCATGCGCGCCAATATCAGCGTGCACGAACCACGTACGCCGCAAGACCCGGACACCGCGTTCGCCTTCTCCATGGAAGGTTACTCGGGTTCGGCCGAACCCCGTCAGCAGGTGCCGTTCGCCTGGTCGCCGGGTTGGAACTCGCCGCAAGCCTGGAACAAGTTCCAGGACGAAGTCGGTGGTCATATCCGCGCTGGCGACCCGGGCACCCGCCTGATCGAAAGCACCGGTGACTCACTGAACTGGTTCGCTGCCGTACCGCGTCCGTTCAACCCGGCCCAGGGCACCTGGCAGGTTGTGCCGTTCTTCCACCTGTTCGGCAGCGAAGAGAACTCTTCCAAGGCCGCACCGGTGCAAGAGCGCATCCCCGCCGCCTACGTGTCCGTGGCCAAGTCCGAAGCCGACCGCCTCGGCGTCAACGACGGTGCCCTGCTCAGCTTGAACGTTGCCGGCCAGACCCTGCGCCTGCCGCTGCGTATCAACGACGAGTTGGGCGCCGGCCTGGTTGCACTGCCTAAAGGCATCGCCGGTATTCCAGCGGCGATCTTTGGCAAAACCGTTGACGGTCTGCAGGAGGCAGCGCAATGACTTGGTTCACGCCGGAAGTAATTGACGTGATCATCTCGGTGGTCAAGGCCATCGTGATCCTGTTGGCCGTGGTCGTCGCGGGCGCCCTGCTCAGCTTCGTCGAACGTCGCCTGCTGGGCTGGTGGCAGGACCGTTACGGTCCGAACCGCGTTGGCCCATTCGGCATGTTCCAGATCGCGGCCGACATGCTGAAAATGTTCTTCAAGGAAGACTGGACCCCGCCGTTTGCCGACAAGGTGATCTTCACCCTGGCACCGGTCGTGGCCATGAGCGCCTTGCTGATCGCCTTCGCGATCATCCCGATCACCCCGACCTGGGGCGTGGCGGACCTGAACATCGGCTTGCTGTTCTTCTTCGCCATGGCCGGCCTGTCGGTCTACGCGGTGCTGTTCGCCGGTTGGTCGAGCAACAACAAGTTCGCCCTGCTGGGCAGCTTGCGGGCTTCGGCCCAGACCGTGTCCTACGAAGTGTTCATGGGCCTCGCGCTGATGGGCATCGTGGTGCAGGTTGGCTCGTTCAACATGCGCGACATCGTCGAGTACCAGGCGCAGAACCTGTGGTTCATCATTCCGCAGTTCTTTGGCTTCTGTACCTTCTTCATCGCTGGCGTCGCCGTGACTCACCGTCACCCGTTCGACCAACCGGAAGCGGAACAGGAACTGGCCGACGGTTACCACATTGAATATGCCGGCATGAAATGGGGCATGTTCTTCGTCGGTGAGTACATCGGCATCATCTTGATCTCGGCCCTGCTGGTCACGCTGTTCTTCGGCGGCTGGCACGGTCCGTTCGGCATCCTGCCGCAGTTGGCGTTCTTCTGGTTCTTCCTCAAGACCGCGTTCTTCATCATGTTGTTCATCCTGCTGCGCGCTTCCATTCCGCGTCCACGATACGACCAGGTGATGGATTTCAGCTGGCGCTTCTGCCTGCCGCTGACCCTGATCAATTTGCTGGTGACGGCTGCCGTTGTGTTGTTGAACACGCCCGCCGGCGCGGTTCAGTGAGGATTTGACCCATGTTCAAATATATTGGCGACATCGTTAAGGGTACTGGTACCCAGTTGCGAAGCCTGGTGATGGTGTTCGGTCACGGCTTCCGCAAACGCGACACCCTGCAATACCCGGAAGAAGCGGTGTACCTGCCGCCGCGTTATCGCGGCCGTATCGTGCTGACCCGCGACCCCGATGGCGAAGAGCGTTGCGTAGCCTGCAACCTGTGCGCCGTGGCGTGCCCGGTGGGTTGCATCTCCCTGCAGAAAGCTGAAACCGAAGACGGTCGCTGGTACCCGGACTTCTTCCGCATCAACTTCTCGCGCTGCATTTTCTGCGGCCTCTGCGAGGAAGCTTGCCCGACCACCGCGATCCAGCTCACCCCGGATTTCGAGATGGCCGAGTTCAAACGTCAGGACCTGGTGTACGAGAAAGAAGATCTGCTGATCTCTGGTCCCGGTAAAAACCCTGATTACAACTTCTATCGTGTTGCAGGTATGGCCGTTGCCGGTAAGCCGAAAGGCGCCGCACAAAACGAAGCCGAGCCGATCAACGTGAAGAGCTTGCTGCCTTAAGGAAGAAAGATGGAATTCGCTTTCTATTTCGCGTCCGGTATTGCAGTGGTGTCCACGCTTCGCGTGATCACCAACACCAATCCTGTGCACGCCCTGCTCTACCTGATTATTTCGTTGATCGCCGTGGCCATGACCTTTTTCAGCCTCGGCGCACCGTTCGCCGGTGTCCTGGAAGTGATCGCCTACGCGGGCGCCATCATGGTGCTGTTCGTGTTTGTGGTCATGATGCTCAACCTGGGGCCGGCTTCGGTCGCCCAGGAGCGCGTCTGGCTCAAGCCCGGCATCTGGCTCGGCCCGGTGATCCTGGCAGCGCTGCTGCTGGGTGAACTGCTGTATGTGCTGTTCGCTCACCAGAGCGGCCAGGCCATCGGCCACACCACCGTAGACGCCAAGGCCGTGGGCATCAGCCTGTTCGGCCCGTACCTGCTGGTGGTCGAACTGGCTTCGATGCTGCTGCTCGCCGCAGCCATCACCGCCTTCCACTTGGGCCGCAACGAAGCCAAGGAGCAATGACGATGCCTGCTATTCCTTTGGAGCATGGTCTGGCGGTCGCCGGCATCCTGTTCTGCCTTGGCCTGGTCGGCCTGATGGTTCGCCGTAACATTCTGTTCGTGTTGATGAGCCTGGAAATCATGATGAACGCCGCCGCATTGGCGTTCATCGTTGCCGGTGCACGTTGGGGCCAGCCGGATGGACAAGTCATGTTCATCCTGGTGATCAGCCTGGCAGCCGCCGAGGCCAGTATTGGCCTGGCGATCCTGCTGCAACTGTATCGTCGCTTCCACACGCTTGATATCGACGCTGCCAGTGAGATGCGCGGATGAACATGATCTTTCTGACTTTCGTATTCCCCCTGATCGGTTTCCTGCTGCTGTCGTTCTCTCGCGGGCGCTGGTCGGAAAACCTGTCTGCCCTGGTGGGCGTGGGTTCCATTGGCCTGTCGGCCATCGTGACTGCCTACGTCATCTGGCAATTCAACGTGGCACCGCCGGAAGGCGGCCACTACACCCTGGTGCTGTGGCAGTGGATGTCGGTGGAGGGCTTCAAGCCCAACTTCGCCCTCTACGTCGACGGCCTGTCGATCACCATGCTTGGCGTGGTCGTCGGCGTGGGCTTCCTGATCCACCTGTTCGCGTCCTGGTACATGCGCGGTGAAGCCGGCTACTCGCGCTTCTTCTCGTACACCAACCTGTTTATCGCCAGCATGCTGTTCCTGGTGCTGGGCGATAACCTGTTGTTCCTGTACTTCGGCTGGGAAGGCGTGGGCCTGTGCTCGTACCTGTTGATCGGTTTCTACTACAGCAACCGCAACAACGGTAACGCGGCACTCAAGGCCTTTATCGTCACCCGTATCGGCGACGTGTTCATGGCCATCGGCCTGTTCATCCTGTTCCAACAGGTGGGCACGCTGAACATCCAGGAACTGCTGGTGCTGGCACCGCAGAAATTCCAGGTCGGCGACTTCTGGATCACCCTGGCGACCCTGATGCTGCTGGGCGGCGCCGTGGGTAAATCGGCACAACTGCCGCTGCAAACCTGGCTGGCGGATGCGATGGCCGGTCCTACCCCTGTCTCCGCACTGATTCACGCGGCGACGATGGTCACTGCCGGTGTCTACCTGATCGCCCGTACCCACGGCCTGTTCACCCTGGCGCCGGACATCCTGCACCTGGTGGGCATCGTCGGTGGCGTGACCTTGGTCCTGGCCGGCTTTGCTGCCCTGGTGCAAACCGACATCAAGCGTATCCTCGCCTACTCGACCATGAGCCAGATCGGCTACATGTTCCTGGCCCTGGGCGTTGGCGCCTGGGACGCGGCGATCTTCCACCTGATGACCCACGCCTTCTTCAAGGCCCTGCTGTTCCTTGCGTCCGGTGCGGTGATCGTTGCCTGCCACCACGAGCAGAACATCTTCAAGATGGGCGGCCTGTGGAAGAAACTGCCACTGGCCTACGCCAGCTTCATCGTCGGTGGTGCCGCCCTGGCCGCCCTGCCGTTGGTGACCGCCGGTTTCTACTCCAAGGACGAAATCCTCTGGGAAGCGTTCGCCAGCGGTAACCAGAACCTGCTGTATGCAGGCCTGGTGGGTGCGTTCATGACCTCGCTGTACACCTTCCGCCTGATCTTCATCACCTTCCACGGTGAAGCCAAGACCGAAGCCCATGCAGGCCATGGCATTTCCCACTGGTTGCCCTTGTCGGTGCTGATCGTGCTGTCGACCTTCGTCGGCGCCCTTATCACCCCACCGCTGGCCGGTGTGCTGCCGGAAAGCGCCGGCCACGCCGGTGGCGCTGCCAAGCACAGCCTGGAAATCGCCTCGGGCGCCATCGCCATCGCCGGTATCCTGCTGGCCGCCCTGCTGTTCCTCGGCAAGCGTCGCTTCGTGACCGCCGTGGCCAACAGTGGCATTGGCCGCTTCCTGTCGGCCTGGTGGTTCGCTGCCTGGGGCTTCGACTGGATCTACGACAAACTGTTCGTCAAGCCATACCTGGCCATCAGCCATGTACTGCGCAAAGACCCGCTCGACCAGACCATCGGTTTGATCCCGCGCGCCGCCAAGGCCGGTCATACCGCCTTGAGCCGCAGCGAGACCGGTCAACTGCGTTGGTATGCAGCGTCCATGGCTGCCGGTGCGGTACTGGTGATCGGCGCCATCGTCGTGGTAGCGGTGTGACTATGAACTTTGCCAACTTTGCGAACTTGCGAAAGGAAACGAGCCTGTCATGATTCTGCCCTGGCTAATCCTGATCCCCTTTATCGGCGGCCTGCTCTGCTGGATGGGTGAACGCTTCGGCGCCACCCTCCCCCGCTGGATTGCGTTGCTGACCATGTCCCTGGAACTCGCGCTCGGCCTCTGGCTGTGGGCCCATGGCGACTATTCATTTGCTCCGGCACCGGGTGTCGATCCAACGTTCGCGCTTGAATTCAAGCACGTGTGGATCCAGCGCTTCGGCATCAACGTGCACCTGGCCCTCGACGGCCTGTCGCTGTTGATGATCCTGCTGACCGGCCTGCTGGGTATCCTCTCGGTACTCTGCTCGTGGAAAGAGATCCAGCGTCACGTGGGCTTCTTCCACCTGAACCTGATGTGGATCCTGGGCGGTGTGGTGGGCGTGTTCCTCGCCCTCGACCTGTTCATGTTCTTCTTCTTCTGGGAAATGATGCTGGTGCCGATGTACTTCCTCATCGCGCTCTGGGGTCACAGTTCTTCGGACGGCAAGAAAACCCGGATCTACGCGGCGACCAAGTTCTTCATCTTCACCCAGGCTTCCGGCCTGATTATGTTGGTGGCGATCCTGGGTCTGGTACTGGTCAACTTCAACACCACCGGCGTGATTACGTTCAACTACGCCGACCTGTTGAAAACCAAGATGTCCCTGACCACCGAGTACATCCTGATGCTGGGCTTCTTCATCGCGTTCGCGGTGAAGCTGCCGGTGGTACCGTTCCACTCCTGGTTGCCTGACGCTCACGCCCAGGCGCCGACCGCGGGTTCCGTGGACCTCGCCGGTATCTTGCTGAAGACTGCGGCCTACGGCCTGCTGCGTTTCGCCCTGCCGCTGTTCCCGAATGCCTCGGCCGAGTTCGCGCCGATCGCCATGACCCTGGGTCTGATCGGGATCTTCTACGGCGCGTTCCTGGCCTTCGCCCAAACCGACATCAAGCGTCTGATTGCCTTCTCGTCCGTTTCCCACATGGGTTTCGTACTGATCGGCATCTACTCCGGCAGCCAGCTGGCGCTGCAGGGCGCAGTGATCCAGATGTTGGCCCACGGTGTTTCCGCCGCTGCGCTGTTTATCCTGAGTGGCCAGTTGTACGAGCGCCTGCACACCCGTGACATGCGTGAAATGGGTGGCGTGTGGTCGCGCATCGCGTACCTGCCGGCCATCAGCCTGTTCTTCGCTGCGGCCTCCCTGGGCTTGCCGGGTACCGGCAACTTCATCGGCGAGTTCCTGATCCTGATGGGGGCCTTCGTGCAGACACCGTGGATCAGTGCCATTGCGACGTCCGGCCTGGTGTTCGGTTCGGTCTACTCGTTAATCATGATCCACCGCGCCTACTTCGGCCCGGCCAAGTCCGACACCGTCCTGCAAGGGATGGATGCTCGCGAACTGATCATGGTGCTCGGCCTTGCGGTATTGCTGATCTACATCGGCGTGTACCCGCAACCGTTCCTGGACACTTCTGCCGCGACGATGCATGGCGTGCAGCAGTGGTTCGGCACCGCCTTCTCTCAACTCGCTTCGGCCCGGTAAGAGCGCTATGGAATTCACGATCCAACACTTTATCGCGCTTGCGCCGCTGCTGATTACCAGCCTCACCGTTGTTGCGGTGATGCTGGCCATCGCCTGGCGCCGCAATCACTCGCAAACGTTCCTGCTGTCCTGCGCCGGGTTGAACCTGGCCCTGCTGTCGATCATCCCGGCCCTCAAGGTCGCGCCACTGGCGGTCACGCCATTGATGATGGTCGATGACTTCGCCCTGCTGTACATCGCGCTGATCCTGGTGGCCACACTGGCCTGCGTCACCCTCGCCCACGCCTACCTCGGCGAAGGCGGCACCGGCTACCCAGGCAACCGTGAAGAGCTGTACCTGCTGATCCTGCTGGCTGCGGCCGGTGGCATCGTGCTGGTCAGCGCACAGCACCTGGCGGGCCTGTTCATCGGCCTGGAACTGCTGTCGATCCCGACCTACGGCCTGGTGGCCTACGCCTTCTTCAACAAGCGCTCCCTGGAAGCCGGCATCAAGTACATGGTGCTGTCGGCTGCTGGTTCTGCGTTCCTGTTGTTCGGTATGGCCCTGCTCTACGCCGAAGCCGGCAGCCTGAGCTTCACCGGTATCGGCCACGCCCTGGCTACCACCAGCATGCCTGCACCGATTGCCCAACTGGGCCTGGCGATGATGCTGATCGGCCTGGCGTTCAAGCTCTCCTTGGTGCCGTTCCACCTGTGGACCCCAGACGTGTACGAAGGCGCCCCGGCGCCGGTAGCCGCGTTCCTGGCAACCGCGTCGAAAGTGGCTGTGTTTGCGGTGATGGTGCGTCTGTTCCAGATCTCCCCTGCCGCCAACACCGGCGTGCTCAGCGACGTACTGACCGTGATCGCCATTGCGTCGATCCTGTTCGGCAACCTGCTGGCCCTGACCCAGAACAACCTCAAGCGTCTGCTGGGTTACTCCTCCATCGCCCACTTCGGCTACCTGCTGATCGCCCTGGTGGCGAGCAAAGGCCTGGCCGTGGAAGCCATGGGCGTGTATCTGGTCACCTACGTGATCACCAGCCTCGGTGCATTCGGCGTGATCACGCTGATGTCCTCGCCGTTCAAAGGCCGTGACGCCGACGCCCTGTACGAATACCGCGGCCTGTTCTGGCGCCGTCCGTACCTGACCGCCGTACTCACCGTGATGATGCTGTCCCTGGCCGGCATTCCGCTGACGGCGGGCTTTATCGGCAAGTTCTACATCGTGGCTACCGGTGTTGAAGCCCACGAATGGTGGCTGGTTGCTTCCCTCGTACTGGGCAGCGCCATCGGCGTGTTCTACTACCTGCGCGTGATGGTCACCCTGTACCTGATCGAGCCAAACCTGCGCCGTGTGGATGCCGAGCTGCATTGGGAACAGAAGGCAGGCGGCGTGATGCTGCTGGCCATCGCCCTGCTCGCGTTCTTCCTGGGCGTGTACCCACAGCCGTTGCTCACTTTGGTGCAGCATGCGGTGTTGGGCGTTTGATCGCTTAAGTCGATGTGGTAAACAAAACGGCGCCTTCGGGCGCCGTTTTGCGTTTCATGTGCAAGTGCTTTTTGCCCTCCTCCACTTGTTGAAAATTCCTCTTCTCCCTGCATGCTTCGTCCGGCATCAAGCCGCCGAAGGCCGCCGTATGGTGTCTGCGTTTTAGGAAAGTTCCCACAGCAGGGTCACTTGACCCACAGCGAGTGGGCCAGCAAACTCTACGCAGGCTACGTACAGAACATGGATGCTCTATTTATCGAACTGCCGGCCTTCGAGCGACATCGCAAGGACTATCTGAGTGACGAGCTTTACCAGGGGTTTCAACAGGAGTTGATGAGGCACCCACAAGCAGGAGACGTGATCGAGGGAACGGGAGGCTTACGCAAAGTCCGCTTCATCGACGAGCGACGAAACAAGGGCAAGCGCGGTGGACTGCGCGTCATTTACTACTGGTGGTCGGGTGGCACGCAATTCTGGCTGTTTACCCTGTACGGCAAACACGAACAGGACGACCTGGCGCCGCAACACAAGAAGGCCCTAAAACACATGCTGGACAGGGAAATCAAAGCGAGAACACATCATGAAACGTGACATTTTTTCCGAACTGATCGAAGGCTTCGACGCACTGGCAAACGCACGCCAAGGCAAAGTCACCCTGCGGACCCACAAGGTCCATCTCAACAAATTGGCACCGCTGAGCGCAGAGGAAGTGGTCGCGGTACGCCAACAGCTCAACCTCTCCCGCTCGGTATTTGCCATGTATCTGCGCACCAATACCCGCACGCTGGAGAACTGGGAGCAAGGCCGGGCCAAACCCAATGCCCAGGCAGTGACCTTGATCCGGCTGGTGGAGCGTTTTCCGGAAACCGTGGCGCAACTTGCTGCATTGAGTTAACACCCCATACCCGTGTGTGGGGGCTTGTGTGGGAGCGGGCTTGCTCGCGAATGCACAGTATCAGTCACAGAAACTTCGACTGACCCACCGCTTTCGCGAGCAAGCCCGCTCCCACATGTGTTACTCGGTGCTGGCGTTAGAACGCGATACCGACCTTCACCCCATACTCATCCCGCTTGAGCCTGGTGTTATCCGCCACCTCCGAGTCTTCATCCAGCTTGTACTCGGTGCGGGTGTAGTACAGGCCCGCGACCACCGGCAAGTCGCCCTTCTGGTTCATCAGCAGGCTGACTTCGGCGTACGGGTTGGTGCGGTCCTTGAGGTCCACGGTGTCGCTGCCCAGGCCGTCCACCTTGATCTTGGCGCGGCCGTCGAGGGTGCGACGGGCACCGGCTTCGACACGCAGGGTCATGTCATCGAACTGGTGGTTGTAGCCCAGCGCCGCCTTGGCAAATGGCGATTTGCTGGTGAGCTCCAGGTCTTCGTTGTTGGAGTCCAGCTCGTAGCGGGTCCAGCTGTAGCCGCCGCCGGCAATCACATCGACCGAGTTGCGCGCATCCAGCGCGGCACGCCAGCCGAGGTCCAGGTCGGCCTGGCCGTCCTTGAGCTTGTTGTCGCTCTTTTTGCCGTACTTGGCGGTAACGCCCGCCTGGTAGATGAAGCCGGACTCAGCGGTGAGCTTGTTGCCGAAGTTATAGAACAAGCCCGCTTCGGGCATGTTGTCCTTGTCACTCTGGCTGCCGCCTTCGAGCTTGAAGTCGTTGTAGGCGCCCAGGATACCGAAGGTGGAAATCGGCCCCGTAGGCGGTGCGGCGAACACCATGGCAGGCGCTGCGACTAGCGCAAATACCGAGGTGTGCTTGAGGAATTTTCCGAATAGCTTGGACATCGTTTTACAGCTCCTTGTCTGGTGAGCAAATTACTCCGGAACCGCTTCGAGCCTAAATGTAGGAAAAAGGTTCGCATTCATTTGCGCAGACAGGGAGATAAAACGGTTCAGCGATGGCTCTATCTCAATATTTCTAGCTAGTTGCCATTATTAGGCCATTGATTTCTTCAACAAGATGGCTATCTGCCGGTAAGCGAATCCCAAAGGTTTCCCTGAGCAGCACCAAGAGTTCATCGGCCTGTTTAATCGTGCGTTTCTTACTGGGCCGATCCAGGTAGTGGACCGCATAGTGGGCGTTGTTCAACGTGTGGCGCTTGCCCGGTGCCAACAGGGCCACTTTCAACTGGCCCAGAAACGGCGAACCCGGATGCGTAGACACGTACCAGTTGCCAATCTCATAGTCGATATCCGCCTGCTCTTGCAGGTCGAACACATACAACCCACGCCACTCCCCGCCGACTTCCGCCCATAACGTGTAGCTGTCGTCCGCATTGTGCGTCAGGCGATAGAATTCGTGAGCCGTGGCTTGCTCCGCCTCGCTGTCCAACCGCAACGGGCCGCTGGGCACCATGCCGCCAAAGCCGACGTCGGTGATGTAGCGCACGCCGTCCAGGGTCACCAGGCTCAAGCGATGGGTGCGTGCCGTGCGTGCATCCGGCGGCCCGCCCATGACCACGCGGCCGGTGATGCCGCGCGCGTCAAAACCGAGTTCCTGCAACAGGGCCAGAAACATCTGGTTCAACTCATAGCAATACCCCCCTCGCCCATCGAGCAGCACTTTGCGCTCGACACTGGCCAGGTCGATGGGCACCGGCTGGCGCAGCAAGGTGGACAGGCTTTCAAAGGCAAAGGTGCACACATGGCGCAGTTGCAGGTCGCGCAGGGTTTGCAGGGTGGGCGCTGGCAGCGTGTCGTAGCCCAGGCGTTGCAGGTAAAGCTGGCGATGAGTCAGGTCGGGCATGGCGCAGTCCTTGGGCACAGTGCAGAGGCGACACTATGCCGCGCCGACGTGCAAATTGTCATTTTGAATGAACCTTTTTGAACGCCGCCCTATCCATTTATAACAAGACAGGGAGGCACCATGAGTACCGCAAAAATTTACACGATCAACTACCAACTGCACGGTCAACAAAAGTCCTTTGTCGTACGCGCCGAAGTGATGAACAACGCCGAGGCCTGGCACTGGGCAGCGGTGGATGCCGATATCGCCCATGTGAGCCGCATAGGGCGCGTGGGCCATGAACAGGTGAAGAAGACGACGCGACCTTGGGCGGAGAAATTTGGGATTACTGAGGTGACGTGGATAGCGCCTAAATAAGCCGAAGCCCCGCAATGGCGGGGCTCAGGTTATGGCTTCAAGTCGCCCAATGGATCATAGGGCGGCTTTTTTTCGGCCTGCTCTTTCTCTTTATCCAACGGCGCGATGGCGGGGCCAACCGGATCAACCTGCGGATCGCTCACATCCGGCGAGTCCGGATCAAACCCCAGCTCATCCTTACCACTGCCATGCTCAACCGAGCTTGGGCCTTTTGGGGGATTACTCACAGTGTTCTCCTTGCTCAGAGTGGACGGGCTTTGTCGTGAAGGTTTTCCAGGTTCTCTTCGACCTGCTCCACGTCATTGTCCTGACGCTCCGCAGGGTCGTTGGGGCGTAACGCATCGTTGTCACGCTCCTCCTCGCCGGGTGTGCGGTCAGGGTTCGGAGTGCCGGGGGGAGGCTGTTTGTATTCGGCCATGATGGTTCACCTCAGTGGGTCTACAAGGTTTAGAGAAACCGTTGCAAAGCATCGTTCAACTTGTTTTGCCACCCACGCCGTGCAGGACATGTCTGTGCCTTTCCTGTCACTGATTAGCGGGCATACTGCGATGTAGGTGTCGGTCGCAGACCTGAACGGGCAAATCGTCGATGGGCGCCGGGACGCTGGAAAATCAATCCCTTCCCCTGCTGCCATGCGAAGATGCCAGCCCGCCCCTCTTGGAGAGAAGAACCGGATGTTCGAACTCAAACCCTGCGACCCAGCCACCTTTCGCCAGCAAACCCGCCGCAGCACGTTGATTGTGGCCTTGCTGTTCCTCTTGCTGGCCATGGGGTTATCGACCCTGGCCGTGACGATCTTCGGCGAGCCAGGCGGTGACAACTTTCGCTTCAACGTCGGCGGCGTATTTGCTGGCGTGCTGATTACCCTGGCCCTGGTGCGCGGCCCGTTCTGGACCCAGGCGTGGCTGGCGCCCGCGGTGTATGGCTGGCAGCTCAAGCGCAGCCTGATGAGCATAACCAATGTGATGCACAAGGTTACCGAACGTGTGCAGGCCAATGACCCAACGGCAATCAAGCTGCTGCGCTTCTACCACCTGGGGCTGACGCAGATGCATGCCCTCGACGCCAACTCCAGCGCCCAGGCGCAACTGCTCAGCGAAGTCGAAGAGCACAAGGCGAAAATGCAGGCGCTGGGCATCGAGACCGAACAAACACGCCTTGATCCGGCGTGGCTGGAGCAACTGCGCGGTTAGGCGACCCGACCGGCGCGCCAGCAGAACAGCGCACTCACGGCAATCGCGGCGCCGGCCAGGCCAAACACCAGCGGCGCCGATGCCACCGGCAGCAACAACCCCGCCAACAACGGCCCAAGGCCCGCGCCGATATCACGCCAGACCGCATTCGAGGCCAGCGCCGACACCCGCCTCGCACCGGGGTTGCGCTCGGCCACCAAGGTCGTCACCAGCGGCAGTTGCAGCGCGCGCAACACCAGCACCGCGGCCGCGCCGACGATCACCCAGTAGCTGGCAAACGCGGTCAGGGCCAGCGCACTCATAAACGAGAACAGCAGCAACATCGAGGTCGCGCCGAAGCGCTGGGCCGCGCGCCCACCCAGGGGGCTCAGGAGCATTTCCGAGACATAGCGCAGCGCCATCAACCCGCCAGCGATCAATACTGCATTGCCGCCAAGGATCTTCTGCGCCTGGATCGACAGGCCAAAGATAAACAGCCCATCCAACGCCACGCCTTCGATAAACGACCACAGCGCCACGCTGTCCGGCCACTTGAAACGGCGCCCGCTGCTGTGCAGATCATGGCCGGCGACGGGCAAGCCGCGCGCCACCCACAAGCCCGCCAGGCAGCAACCGGCGAGGATCAGAAAGATCGGGCGCGGCCCGGCCCATAACGTCAGCCAACCGCCCAGCGGCAGCGCGAGCATCGGCCCGAGGGCGATCACTGCCCGTGAGCGTCCGGCCCGGCGTGCGGCGCCCGCAGGTTCCGACGTCGCCAACACTTGGGTCGAGAGGTTCAACGCGGCAAAACACAGGCCCCAGACCAACCGCAACCCCAGCAATGCGGCAAAGCCCGACAACACCGAGTTGCCCAAGGCGCACAGCGTCGCGGCGCCGGCGGCGATCATGCAGGTCAGGCGGTCGCCGTTGCGTGCGTAGAAGTTCAGCACATGCCGGTAGCCGAAAATCCGCACCAGGCGGTTGGCCGCCAGCAATACCCCGGCCTGGGCCAGCGTGATGCCGAAGGCCTGGGATTCCATCGGCAGCAGCAGGTACAGCAGCACATCGCTGGGCAGGCACAAAGCCAGGGTCAGCGCGGCGCGGCGGGATTGGCTGTCAGCAGTGCGTTGGGCGACGGCGGTCATAAATCTGAAACATCCCGAAATATTCAGGTCGCCACGGTAGCCCTCCCCCCGCGTGTTTTACAACGGCCTGGCGGGCTTTTTTCCATAGGGCAGCAAACGCAACACGCTGGCCACGGCGCCCACCAGCGCAAACACGCAGCCCAGCCACAACGCAAATTGCGGGCCGCTGTCGACGAAGAGGTGGAAACACAGGGCCACCAGCGACGCCCCCAGCGTCTGCCCCAGCAACCGCGAAATCGCCACGATGCCACTGGCCCCACCGCTGCGGGCGAGCGGCGCGCTGGTCATGATGGCCTTGAGGTTGGGCGACTGGAAGAAGCCAAAACCGGCGCCACACAAGGCCATGCGCCAGCCAATGTCCCAGGCCGACGCCTCATTGCCCAGGCTGGCCAACGCCGCCATACCCAGGCTGAGCATTAACAGGCCGATGCCGCACAACGCGCCCAGCGACACGCGGTCCGCCAGGCGCCCGGCCACCAACGCCATCACCGCCACGACAGCCGGCCACGGCGTCATCAGAAAACCGGTTTCCACCTGGCTATGGCCCAGCACCGCCTGCAACAGGAACGGCAACGACACAAACGCCAGGCCCTGGGCACTGAACGCGCAAATCGCGGTGAGGGACGACAAGGCAAACACCGGCCGCTTGAACAGGTCCACCGCCAGCATCGGCGCCGGGTGCCCGGCCTGGCGGCGCAGCAGCAAGGCGCCGCACAGCAACGCCACGGCGATCAAGCCCAGGGTCAGTGCGCCCTGGGCGCCATGCACCGCCGTACCCAGCCCCAACACCAGCAAGGCGAACAACCCGGCACACAGCACGGCCGCCAGCCGGTCAAACGCGTGCCCTGTCATCGGCAGGGTCGGCAACGAGCGCAGGCCCAACGCCAGGGCCAACAGCCCCAGCGGCACATTAATGAGGTACAGCCAGTGCCAGGTGGTCACCGCCAGGATCGCCGACGCCGCCGTCGGCCCAAGGGTAAACGCCAACCCCACCACCAGCGAGTTATAGCCCAGGCCACGCCCGAGCATGCGCGACGGATAGATATGCCGCAGCAACGCGGTGTTCACGCTCATGATCGCCGCCGCCCCGAGCCCCTGCACCACCCGCGCGGCGGTGAGGGTTTCCAGCGAGCCGGCAAGCCCGCAAAACAGCGACGAGACGATAAACAGCAACAAGCCGCCGAGGTATACGCGGCGATGCCCCAACACCTCGCTCAGCGACGCAAAGGGCAGCACCGTGGCGATGATCGCCAGTTGATAGGCGTTGACCACCCAGATCACCGAGGCCGAGTCGGTGCCAATGCCTTCGGCCAAGGTCGGCAACGCCGTGTTGACGATGGCCGTGTCCAGGGTCGCCATGCCGATCCCCAGGGAGATCGCGATCACGGCCGGCAGGCGTTTATTGAGGGGCAGCCCATCGGCAACTGAAGACATGAACAATCCGTACGGGTGGCAAAAGTGTCTAGAGTACGGGCAGCGGCAATTTTTTTCAGCGGCCGATTGGCCAGCTGTCAACATCTTCATGTCCAATGCCAATGTTTACGCCTCAATCGGAGGCCTCCTACAGCCTTGCGCAGCGTTGTTTGCAACCTTGGTACTTCTCTGTTTCAACCACTGCGAGAAGCCCATCGATGGACAACGCCCACCACCCCGCTCCCCCCACCTTGATGAATGACCGCCGCAACTTTCTACGACTGGCCACCGCCGGCGCCGGAGCACTGCTATTGGCAGGTGCATTGCCGCCTGCGCTGGCACATGACGTGGCTGCTCCACCCGCTGTGACAAACCCACAACAAGCCCTGGCGCGGCTGCAGGAAGGCAACCGTCGATACGCCGCAGATGTCACAAAGCGCCGTGGCCTGATGGATGAACGCGCGGCTCTGGTCAACGGCCAGCATCCGTTCGCAGCGGTACTGGCCTGCGCCGATTCAAGGATTGCTCCTGAGTACATGTTTGACACCGGCCTGGGCGAACTTTTTTCAGTCCGCGTCGCGGGCAACTTCGTCACCAATGACGGGCTTGCCAGCCTCGAATACGCCGTCGCGGTGCTGAACACCCCACTGATCCTGGTGCTGGGGCATGACAGCTGTGGCGCCGTTGCGGCCGGCGTCAAGGCCGTCACCGACAACGCCACGTTCCCCGGCAAGATCCAGGGCCTGGCGAGTGCGTTCAAACCATCCGTGAACACGGTGTTGAAAGCACCCGGCAATCTCCTCGACAACGCTATTGCGCAAAATGTCCGGGATACTGTGGCGCGGCTCAAGCGCGAGTCCAGCCTGCTGACCGAGGCACTGGCCAACGGCCAATTGAACATCGTCGGCGGCATTTACCGCCTGCACAGTGGCGAGGTTGAATTACTCGCTTAGATCAGCGTACCAACACACTCAGCGCCAAGCGCCCGTCCTTGACCGGCGGGCACCAGTAGTAGCCCCCCGTCAACGGCGTACTGATGCGATACAACCCATCAACAATCCCATCCTCCAGCCCACTCATCCTGCGCAGTTGCGCTTCAAACGCGTCGAAGGAATGGCCAAACGCCAGGAACATCAACCCCGCCTGGCCGTTTTCGGCCCATGGCATGGAGCGGCGCACCACGAAGGCTTCCGGGGTGAAGCTTTCCTGAGCGGTGCGTTTGACGTGGGCGGATTCCGGGGCGTCGTCGAGTTCTTCGTTGTCGCCATGGCGACGGCCGATGATGTGGTCGCGCTCCTGCGCCGGCAACGCGGCGAAGCCGTCGAGGTCGTGCTGCCATTGCTGGATCGCGGCGAAGCTGGCGCCGCTGTCGGTCAGGGCGGCTTCGACGGCAGCGTCGTCGTGGGGGTTTTCGGTGCCGTCTTCGTAGTCGGTGAGGTCGAAGCCGGTCTTGTAGCGGAAGCCTTCGGTCATCTGCACCAGGCTGAACGCCGGGGCCAGGGCTTTTTCAAAGGCGCGGCTGCGCAACAGCAACTCACCGCGATCCACGCCGTGCAGCCACACCCACAACGCCTGCTGGGTGGACGGGTTGTGCGCACCCGGGCCGCTGACGGTGGGAAAACTGCGCAAGCCGTCAATCTGAGCGTCCAGTGCATTGACCAGCGGCTCACCAAAACCGACCACCACCTGCGCATCCGTCAACTGCACCAGCGCATCAAGCGCAGCGGGCACGGCGGCCAGTGAATCCACGGCAAAAAACAGATGGCGTGCCTGCAACGGCACCGGTGCGGCAAGAATGCCCGGCTGGTACTGACTCATGTGAACTCCTTCAAGAAAGCCACGCAGTTTACCCGCAGGCGTACAAGAAAGCGCGCAAGCCTTGCCATAGAGCCCTGTGTTGGGTGACTCTCTAGTCATGTTTTGCAACTATTCCAGGGGTAGCGACATGACCACCAGCAACCTGCTCGACAAGCTGTTTCCCGCCACCGCCAACGACATTCCCGAGCAATACCGCCTGGCGGCGCCCATTGAACAGCGTGATTACCTGGTCGATGGCCAGTTGCAGGTGTGGAACGGCCCATTGGCCCAAGTGCAAAGCCCGGTGCAGCTCGGTGACAAGCGCGTACACATCGGCAGCACGCCGCTGCTGGACGCCGACACCGCCCTCACCGCCCTCGATGCCGCCGTGCGTGCCTACAACCGTGGCCAAGGCGAGTGGCCGACGATGCGCGTGGTCGACCGCATCCGGCATGTCGAAGCTTTTTTAAGCCGCATGCGTGAACAGCGCGACGCCGTGGTCAAGCTGCTGATGTGGGAGATCGGCAAGAACCTCAAGGACTCACAGAAAGAATTCGACCGCACCTGCGACTACATCACCGACACCATCAACGCCCTCAAGGAACTCGACCGCCGCTCCAGCCGCTTCGAGCTGGAACAGGACACCCTCGGCCAGATCCGCCGCGTACCACTGGGCGTAGCGTTGTGCATGGGCCCCTACAACTACCCGCTCAACGAGACGTTCACCACGCTGATCCCGGCACTCATCATGGGCAACACCGTGGTGTTCAAGCCGGCCAAGCTCGGCGTACTGCTGATCCGCCCGTTGCTGGAAGCGTTCCGCGACAGCTTCCCGGCGGGTGTAATCAACGTGATCTACGGCAGCGGCCGCGAGACCGTCAGCGCGCTGATGGCCAGCGGCAAGATCGACATCTTTGCGTTTATCGGCACCAACAAGGCCGCCAGCGACCTGAAAAAGCTGCACCCAAAACCGCACCGTTTGCGCGCGGCCCTGGGCCTGGATGCGAAAAACCCGGGCATCGTGTTGCCCGAGGTGGACCTGGACAATGCCGTGAGCGAGGCTGTCACCGGCTCGTTGTCGTTCAACGGCCAGCGTTGCACCGCGTTGAAAATCCTCTTTGTGCATGAAGACGTGGTTGAACGCTTTATCGAGAAATTCAACCAGAAGCTGACCAGCCTCAAACCCGGCATGCCGTGGGAAGATGGCGTGTCGCTGACGCCACTGCCGGAGGCCGGCAAGGTCGACTACCTCAACGGCCTGGTGGCCGATGCCGCGCAACACGGCGCCCAGGTGGTGAACGCCCATGGCGGCGAAAGTCGCGGCTCGTTCTTCTACCCGGCGGTGCTGTACCCGGTGAACCCGCAGATGCGCGTGTACCACGAAGAACAGTTCGGCCCGGTGGTACCGATCGTGCCCTACCGCGACCTGGAGACCGTGATCGACTACGTGCTGGACTCGGATTTCGGCCAGCAACTGAGCATCTTCGGCACCAATCCCGAAGCCGTCGGCAAGCTGGTGGACACCTTCGCCAACCAGGTCGGCCGTATCAATATCAACGCGCAGTGCCAGCGCGGGCCGGACACGTTCCCGTTCAACGGGCGCAAGAACTCGGCCGAGGGCACGCTGTCGGTGCATGACGCGTTGCGCGTGTTCTCGATCCGTACGTTGGTGGCGACCAAGTTCCAGGAGAGCAACAAGGCGTTGGTCAGTGACATCCTGAAAAACCGTGACTCCAGCTTTTTAACCACCGACTATATTTTCTGACACCACACCGTACAAAAATGTGGGAGCGGGCTTGCTCGCGAATGCGGTGGATCAGCCAGTACATCTGTCACTGGTAGACCGCATT
>NZ_JANLGL010000129.1:0-17467 GCF_024655625.1 Pseudomonas sp. 18.1.10 | reverse complement strand
TCAGTCACCGGATATGTATCTGATCCACCGCTTTCGCGAGCAAGCCCGCTCCCACATTTTGAATCGCATTCCAGCTTTAGCAGATCACAATCCCCTCCCCCGAAAAGCCGCTCACGCCGACCAGCGTGACCGAATCCGCACCCACACTAATCACCGTATCCCCACCGTGCTCCCGGTACTGCACATCACCCTGCACCTCCTTGAACACCAGCCTGTCCGTCGGCTGATAGCCAATCACCCGATCCTGCCCAAACTGCCCGCTGAACAAAAAGGTGTTGTGCCCGCTGCTGTCACGGAGCGTGTCATTGCCCTTGCCGCCCTCGATAAAATCCGCGCCCTTGCCGCCCTGGATCAGGTCGTTGCCGTCGCTGCCGATGATGAAGGTGTTGCCTTTGTGGGGCTCGGCGTTGCGGTTGAGGTCTTGTACCCAGGTCGTCGCGCGGGCCGGGTCGGACAGGTTGGCGACGATCACCGTGGAGTCGCGGGTCATCTGTTCGTAGAAGCCGGATTCCAGGACACGCGTCAGGCCGTCGCCATAACCCGTCGGCAGATGGGAGATCCAGGTCGGCAGGTTGGCGATGGAAAACGGCAGCACATTCCACAGGGTCGAGGCGTAGTGGTCGTTGAAGCTGACAATGTTGTCGGTGCTCGACTCATGGGGCTTGTCGTGCACGCCGAGGGATGACAGGTTGAACGCTGAACCGTCCAGCGCGCGGAACACCGGGTCGTTCTCGTAGCCGATGTTGAGCACCTTGTCGCTGCTGCTCTGGGTCGGCGAGGCGTAGGCCACGTAGTTGGCGTCCCTGTAGAAGCCCGACCATTGATTGCCGCTCAGGTCGGCCATGCTGTTCACCGCCAAGCCGCCCAGGCTATGGCCGCTGACCACCACGTCCTTGCCGCTGAGGCCGTGGGCGCCGGCGTAGTCGGCCACGTGTTTGAGCAAGGTGCCGAACGCTTCGCCGCTGTAGTTCTTCGCATAGTCCTTGGGGCCCAGCGCGGCCATCAGGTCGCTGACCAAGTCGCCGATGGAATCGCTGATCAGGCTTTCCCGGGGCCCGGAGGTGCCGCGAAAGCCGATGCCGATTTCCAGCAGCTTGCCGGCATCATCGTATTTGCCCAGCACCTCGACTTGCGCGCTGGTGTAGCCGGCCTTTTCACCAAAGAACGTACCGCGCCCATCGACCTTGCCGGCGTAACCCAAGGTGCTTGCACTGATGGGCGTCCAACCGGCTTTGTGCACCGCGTCCAGGGCGGCTTTTTCCGAGTCCGGGTTCCACGGGATGCCCGGAATCACCCCCTGTGAGTTCGCGCCGCCCAGCAGCGCACCCACCAAGGTCGCCGGCAAGCCCCAGCCCAAACCGTTGTGCTGGTAACCCACGGCAAAGCCGTTATCCAGGTTGTGATAGCTGTACAAAGTGATTGCCATGGCGTCGGCAAACAACGCCTTGGAACCCTCGGTGCCGAGGTTTTTATAGTCAAAAATACCCATATCAGTACCCCTCTGATCGTTCCCACGCTCGGCGTGGGAATGCCGCCCTGGACGCTCTGCGTCCGTTCTTATTATCGTGCCGGCCCAAACGCCTCATCCACCTTGGCCAGGTCGGTGTCGCGCAGGTTGCCCGCGTAGTAGTGCAATTTGGTCCAGGCCATCAGGTAGTCGTAACGCGCCTGGGCCAGGTCGCGGCGTGTGCTGTAGAGCTGCTGCTCGGCGTTGAGGGCATCGAGGTTGACGCGCTCGCCGCCGAGGATGCTTTGCTTGGTCGACACCACCAGCGCTTCAGCCGACGCCAACGCCTTTTGATACGCGCGCAGTTTGCTCACCCCCGACAGGCACGCGCTGAACTGGCGGCGCAGTTCGATCAGGGTTTCGCGGGTCTTGCCCTCCAGCTCGTACTCGGCCTGCTCCATGGCCCGGCTGGCCTGGCGGGTGGAGGCGGAAATGCCGCCGCCGGCATACAGCGGCAGGCTGACTTCGACGCCGATGGTGTTGGTGTCATAGCGCTGGTTGTAGGTGTTGCCGCTGTCGGACTCTTGCTGGCGCGAACTGGCGTACGCAGTGACTTTCGGCAGATGCCCGGCGCGGTTGCGCTCCACTTCATACCGCGCCACTTCCAAAGCCTGGCGCTGGGACGCCAACGTCGGGTTGTTGCTGATCGCCAGTTCATGCCAGGTGTCGTAGTTGGCCGGGGTCAAGGTGAAGGCGGCAAAGCCCTGGTTCAGCGGCGCCAGGTCGTCGATGTTGACGCTGGGCACACCGATCAGCGCGCCCAGTTCCCGCAGCGATGCGTCCTGCTCATCCAGCGCCTGGATCTCTTCGGCGGTGGCCAACTCGTAACGGGATTCGGCTTCGAGAATGTCCGTGCGCGTGCCCTCGCCCTGTTGGAACAAGTGCCGGTTCTGCTGGAACTGCTGCTCGAACGCCTTCTTCTTGGCGCGGGCAATGTCGATCTGGTCCTGTGCGAACAACGCCTGGGTGTAGTAGGACAACACCCGCACCAACAACGCTTGGCTCTTGTCGCGAAAGCTCTCATCGGCAAACAGCGCCTGGGCCACGCCCTTGCGGTAGTTGGCGTAGGCTTCATAGTCGAACAACGGCTGTTGCAGGCTGAAGGTCGAGCCGTAGCTGTTGTAGTTGCGGTCATCGTGATAGGTGCCGCCACGCCCGTCGGGCAAGGTGGCCTGGGAGTTGTTGCGGCCCTTGTTGTAGTTGTAGGACAGCTTGGGCAGCAGGCCGGCGCGGCCGATGGTGCGGTTTTCCAGGCCGGCGTCGCGCTCCTTGATCGCACCAAGGAACACTGGATCGTTGCGCAAGGCTTGCTCGTACACGTCGAACGGGCCCATGGCGGCGTGGGCACTGGTGCAGCTCAACAGCAAGGCGATAAACACCGGTTTCATGCTTATTCCTCGGTCAACGCGGAGCCGGCACGATCCAGCAGCGGCTTGAACAGATAGTTGAGCAACGAACGCTCGCCGGTGCGCACAAACATCTCGGCGGGCATGCCGGGCTTGATGACCAGGCCGTGGAGTTTCTCCAGCGCCATTTCACTGACCGTGGTGCGCAGCACGTAATACGGCGCGCCGGTCTTTTCATCGAGCATCTGGTCGGCCGAGATCAGGCTGACTTGCCCCGGCACCCGCGGCGTGCGGCTCTGGTTGAAGGCGGTGAAGAGGATGTCCACCGGCAGTTGGGTGCCGACCTTGTCCACCAGGTGCACAGGCAGGCGCCCTTCGACTTCCAGGCGCGTGCCCTGAGGCACGATCTCCAGCAGGGTCTCCCCGGCGCGCACCACCGCACCCACCGTGTGCACGCTGAGGTTGACCGCAATGCCATCGGCCGGCGCGTTGATCTGGCTGTGTTGCAGGTCAAAGCCGGCGGAGGTCAGTTGCTGCTCGAGGGTCAGGCTGCGCAGCTGCGCGTCGGCCAGTTGGCTGCGCACTTCCTTCTGGTATTCCTCGCTGTGCTGTTGCAGTTTCAGACGCGATTCGAGGATGCCCTGCTCCACCCGCCCGCTTTCGCCAGTGTTCTGCGCCAGGTCTTGCTGTACCTGGGACAGCTGGCGCTGGTACTCCAGCAAGCGGTTGCGCGGGATATAGCCGTTGTCGGCCAAGGGTTGCAGGTTGCCCAGTTGATCGCGCAGGGATTGGGCCTGGGCCGTCAGGTCGCTGCGCGCCCGGCGCATGCCGCCCAGTTGCGCGGTGGCGCCGTCGATATTCGCGCGAATGCCGGCCTGTTCACGGGCAAAGGCTTCGCGGCGGCTGCTGAACAGTTGGCGCTGGCCTTCCAGGACCAAGGCCAAGGCCGGGTCAGCATCGCTGCTCAGCTCGGCGGGAAAGGTGATGCTGGCGCGGTTATCACGCTCGCTCTGCCAGCGCGCCACACTGGCCCAGGCCATGCGGTACTGCGCTTGCAGCGATTGCACATCGGCCTGGTGCTGGGTCTGGTCGAGGCGAAACAGCGGCTGGCCCTGTTTAACGGCCTCGCCTTCACGCACCAGAATCCCGCTGACCACACCCGGGCTGAGGGTTTGCACGGCCTTGCGCTTGCCCGACACCACCACCGTGCCTTGCACCGGAATGCCTTGGTCCAATGGTGCCAGACTGGCCCAGAGGAAGAATCCTCCGGCACCGAGCACTGTCAGCAGCCAGCCCATGCGCACAAAAAAACGCGCGTCGTGTTGTTCGTGGATCATGCTGGCATCCTCTCTTGAGGCGGTTGTTCGCGTTGCCCGGACAAGGCCCGCAGCACTTCCTGGCTGGGGCCGAACACTTGCAACTGGCCCTCGTTGAGCACCAGCAACTTGTCAGCCTGGGCCAACGCGGCCGAGCGATGGGTGACCAGCACCACGCTGCTGCCTTGGGCTTTCATCTGCACGATGGCGCTGGCCAGCGCGGCCTCGCCCTGTGTATCGAGGTTGGAGTTGGGCTCATCCAGCACGATCAGCCGGGGCCCGCCGTACAACGCCCGGGCCAGGGCCACCCGTTGTTTCTGCCCGCCGGAGAGGCCGCCGCCGTTGTCCCCCAGCAGCGTGTCGTAGCCTTGGGGCAGGCGCAGGATCAGCTCATGCACCCCGGCTTGTTGCGCGGCCTGCACCACACGCTGTGGGTCGGCCTGGCGAAACCGCGCGATGTTGTCGGCGATGCTGCCGCTGAACAGTTCGATGTCCTGGGGCAGGTAGCCGATGTGCGGACCGAGGTCGTCGCGGTCCCAGCGATGGATATCCGCACCGTCCAGGCGCACCGTGCCCGCCAGGGTCGGCCACACGCCCACCAATACGCGGGCCAGGGTGGATTTACCCGAGCCCGAGGCGCCGAGCACGCCGAGCACTTCGCCGGCACCGAGGGTGAAACTGACGTGATGCAGGGTCCCTACCCGCCGCCCCGGTGGGCCCGCGCTGACCTGCTCGAAACTCACCTGGCCCTTGGGCGCCGGCAATTTCATCGGCTCCACGGCCTCGGGGCTTTCGCGCAGCAACGCGTCCAGACGCTGGTACGCCAATTTGGCCGAGCTCCACTGCTTCCACACGGCAATCAGTTGGTCGATGGGGCTGAGCACGCGGCCCATCAAGATCGAGCCGGCAATCATCATGCCGGCGGTCATCTCGCCTTTGATCACCAGCAGCGCGCCCAGGCCCAGCACTAGGGATTGCAGGCACAAGCGCAAGGTTTTGCTCAGGGCGGTAATCACCGCGCCGGTGTCGCTGGCCCGGTTCTGCAAGCCGAGGAACTGCGAATGCACGGCAAACCAGCGCTGGCGCAGTGCACCGAGCATGCCCATGGCCTGGATAGTCTCGGCATTGTGCAAATGGCTGGTGGCCAGTTGGCTGGATTGCTGGGAGTGGCCGCTGGCCTCACCCAAGGGTTTTTTCGTCAGGTATTCGTTGAGGCACGCCAGGCCGATCAGCAGCAGTGCGCCGGCGGTGGCCAGCACGCCGAGCCAGACGTTGAACAGGAAGATCACCAGCAGGTAGATGGGAAACCACGGCGCATCAAAAAACGCGAACAGCGCCGGGCCGGTAATGAATTGGCGGATATGGGTCAAATCCCCCAGCGACTGCCCGGCATGCCCTTGGCCGCGTTGCAGGTTGCGTTCAAACGCGGCCTTGTAGACGCGCAGGTTGAAACGCCGCTCCAACTGGCTGCCGATGCGGATCACGATAAAACTGCGAATGGCCTCCAGCGTGCCAATAAACACAAAGAAGCCGACGACCATCAGCGTCAACATCACCAGGGTGGTTTCATTCTGGGAGGACAGCACGCGGTCATACACTTGCAGCATGTAGATCGACGGCACCAGCATCAGCAGGTTAATCAATGCCGTGAAACAGCCAACGCTGAGCAAGACACTCTTGTATTCACCCAGCGCTTTGAATAAAGGCGGCGTGGCCATAGCTTGCGATCTTCCTTGAACCAAATAGCGCGCAAATAGTTACCCGCACCCCGAATAACGGAGCGAGCAACTAATAAAATCAAGTTATAGGCTTATAACCAATAACTAAGGGGCTCGTTGCAATATCACTTCAGTACCGGAAAGTGTGCGACCTTTATATTCACCGTTCTTCTGTCGATTCAAATGGGTAATACCGGTGCCATCGGCATTCATCAGCCAGATGCCGTCCGGCGTCGGTAGCCAGGTCTTGGGGGTGTCCCCCAGCCATTGTTCGGCGCACGCCACATCGCCACGTACGGCGTTGGGGGCCAACAGGTCCAGAGCGCACACATGGTCCTGCTGGTGTAGCTGCCAGTGCCCGGCCAATTGGGCGCTGCTGGGTAAAACGAGGCTGCTCGCCATAACGGGGGCTCCTGCCGACATGAACATGACCTGCACCACGCAGGCGATAAAGTGGGTAAAACGCTGCATCTTCACGCTCCATCGGGGGAACGCGGCGCCGAAGCGCCGCGCTGCTACATCACGCCACGATGTCGCTGACGGCGGCCTGGCCCACGGTGGTGACGAGGAAATCCGCCACGCCGTGCCCAGAGAAGTCTACCGCCAAGGTGCCCAGGTTGGTGCCTGCGGCGTAGGTCAATACCGCGTCGCCGGCGTGCCCGGTGAACGCATTGACGAACGTCAGGCCCGCGCCTTTGGTAATGCCGCTGAGGTCGATCTTGTCCGAACCGGAGGTGAAGTCAAAGATCTTGTCCGCCGCCCCAGGCTTGGAATCGGAACTGGCACCAAATACAAAGGTGTCGTTGCCCGCGCCGCCCCACAGTTGGTCGGCACCGCCGCCGCCGTAGAGGATGTCGTTGCCGGCGCCGCCCTTGATAAGGTTGGCCGCGTTGTTGCCGATAATCAGGTCATTGCCGGCGCCACCGAAGGCATTCTCCACGGTCACGCCCTTGGCGATGGACACGTTGCCCACCAGGCCGCCAACGTCGGAGAACGAGGCCTCATTGAGGTTGATCTTCTGGTTCTGGGTGAAACCGGAGAAGTCCAGGGTATCGTTGCCACCGCCGTCCCACACCGAGAACACCAGCTTGTCGGCATTGGAAGTGGCGCTGAGGAAGTCGCGCCCGGTATTGGAGTTGAACCCGTAGGTGGTGTCGCCGGCACGGGTGTTGTAGTTGGCGCCGTAGAGCTTCTGGATCGCGGCAATGTCGTCGATCAGCGGCCCGGAAGCGTAGGCTTCGACCCCGCCTTTACTGAAGTTCTGGCTGGTGTTGCTTTCGCTCCAGTAGCTCATGACGCTGTAGCCGCGCGTGTCCTGTCCATAGGACGCGTCGTTGTAGGTCGGTGCGCCTTCGCCGGCGTTGTAGTCGCCGGGATGCGCCAGGCCCAGGGTGTGGCCGATTTCGTGGGTCAGGGTCTGCCGGCCATAGTTGTTCAGGTCCGGGGTCTTGTTTGGCGTGTAGCTGCTGTTGGTCAGGTACCACGAGGTGCCGTCGTAGCCTGCGCCGGTGCCGGGCAGGTAGGCGAACGCCGCCGCGCCGTCCTGGCCGCCGCTGTAGTTGCCGAAGGTCATGTGGGCGTCACCGCCGCTGGCCTTCTCGGTGAAGGTGACGTTGGCCACATCCGCCCAGGATTGCATGGCCAGCGTGGCCTGTGCTTTTTGCTGGGCGCTGAACTGGCTGAAGCCCGAGATACCATGTTTGTTCATGGTGCTGGACGACGCCGAGGTCAGGAAGGTGTAGGTCAGATCGATCTTGCCGTTGCCGTCAACGTCCCGGTAGGCCGCACCGTCGCGCAGCAGCTGGGTGGCGGCCTGGTCGACGGTGTAGGACGGTTTGCCATTGACCGTGAGGTTGCCGCCACGGTCATACAGATGGCTGAAGCTATCGATTTGCGAGTAAGCGGTGCTGGCTTGCGCCGCCGACACGATAGCCTTGTCTTTAACTTTTGACATAAACGTACTTCCTTGTTTGCAAGTGCATCAGTCTTTGATCGATAGGAACCCCGCGGGCGAGATCGTCCTATCACTCGCCTCTTTTGAAGGCGTAAGAAAACTGACACAACTTGAAATCTTTCGTCTACATCTTTTCCTGCAGGCAAAACAGGCAAACAGTTTGCGCAAAGAAGTTGCGTGCCGTATTTGTTGGGCGGACTTGATTTTGTCCGACAAAAAACCACACCCCCTTATTTAAATATTAAATAGCGCTAAAGCCGCGCAACTTGCGCGGCATCACTAGTTAATGGATCCAATATATTGGCAGGGTGTCATTGGCGACATTAAACGGCCACTAGTTACACTAATATTTGCAGTTGCCCCCTATTACCGGGACACACTCCAGCCGGTTTTATGCAATGCCGCCACTAGCGTGTCGCCGTGCAGGCCCGGTACGCGTACGCCGTCGTCGGTGTCCATGTCTTCGCCGGCGAGGATCGCGTTGATGATCGCCTCCTCCACCGCTTCTGCCGCCGCGCTGAACAATGGCGAGATATGGTCGTTGTTGACCATCTGCAACGCACTGCTCAAGGGCAGGCCTTTGCGCCCGTAATCGGCCGCCGGCAAATCCTGGTTGCCGGTGGCAAAGGCCAGGAACAGGTCGCCGCTGGAGTCCTCGGTACCGCCGCCCGTGCGGGCGATGCCGATGGACGCACGCTGCGCCAGGCGTGTGCATTGGTGCGGCAGCAACGGTGCGTCGGTGGCGATAATCACCACGATGGAGCCCATGCCCGGGGTGCCCCGTTCGGCAAAGGGCGAAGGAATGTCCATTAACTGCCGGCCCACCGGGTAACCATCGACCCGCAGCTCCTGGCGCTTGCCGTGGTTGGCCTGCACCAGCACGCCGACGGTCCAGCCGCCCTGCTCCGCCGCCAAGCGCCGCGACGCCGTGCCGATGCCGCCCTTGAACTCATGGCAGATCATCCCGGTGCCGCCGCCCACGGCGCCTTCCTGCACCGGGCCGGATTCGGCGCTGTCCAGCGCTTCGCGCACATGCTCGGGGCCAACGTGCTGGCCCCAGATATCGTTGAGCAGGCCGTCGTAGGTCTCCATCACCACCGGCATGCACCAATACACTGCCGGATCCGCCAGGCGCTCGCGCTCCAGGGCGATCAGGGTGTCGCGCACAATGCCGATGCTGTGGGTGTTGGTGATGGCCAGCGGCGTGGTCAGCAGCCCCGCTTCGCTGATCCACTCCAGGCCCGTGGCATCGCCGTTGCCATTGAGTACGTGATACCCGGCAAAGCATGGTTGTTGCCGCGCCTCACCGGCGCGTGGCTGCACAACGCTGACCCCAGTGCGCACCTGTTTGCCATGGATGCGCGTCTTGAGCGTGCTGTGGCCAACCCGCACGCCCGGTACGTCGGTGATCGCATTCAGCGCGCCGGGTGTGCCCAGCCCCAAGGTAATCCCCAATTGCCGTGCTCGCATAACCACTCCTTACAGTTTTTGGTACGCCGGACTCGTCCGGCCACTGATGCAATACAGAATCACTGACACGGCCAGCAAGCCAGCGATAATCATCACGTCGCGCACGGAGGCCGCAGCGACCAGGGTCGCCAGGAGATACCCGGCGCCCAGCACCGCCAGCAAGGCCGGCAGCGGCCACAGCGGCATGCGATACGGATGTTCACGATCGCGCAGCAACACCCGGCTCATCAAGGCGCTCAACGCTACCACCAGGTACACCAGCATGATTAGCAGCACACTGAACGAGGTGAGGTCGGCGAGGTTGGAGCTGAAACTGAGCAGCGCCGAAGGCACCGCCAGGAACAGCGTCGCGAGCCAGGGCGAATCCCAGCGCGGGTGAATGCGCGTAAACAATGTGTTGATACGCGGCGTCCACAGGGCGTCACGGCCACTGCTGAACACCACGCGGCCGATCTGGATCACGATGGCGACGATGGCATTGAACACCGACAGAAAGATCCCCGCACTGACCAGCCTCGACAGGGTTTCGTTGCCATGGCTGGTCAGCAGGTAACCGATGGGGTCCGGGCTGCTAATCATCGCACTCAGCGACGGCGCGCCGATCAACAGCGCGGTGATGGGCACCAGTTCGATCACCACCACCAGCCCCAGCGACCACAGCACCGCCTTGTGCACGCCCTTGCCGCCGCACTTCATGTCTTCGGCCAGCAACACCGCCGGACCGTAGCCATTGAACGAGAACAGGCCAATCCCTACCGCGCCGATCACCAAGGCCCAGGGCGCCAGGTGCAGCACGCCGTTTTCGACAATCTGCGGCTGGAACAGCACGCTGACCGGCTGCACAGGATTGCCGAAACCGAGAAACACGATCACCAGCAACGCCGCGATTTCCAACAACAGGCATGTGCCGGTGATCCAGGCGTTGAGCTTGATGTTGAGGATGCCCAACGCGTAGCTGCACACCACGATGACCAGGGCGACGGTTTGTGAGTCGAATGTCGTGCCTAGCGCGTTATTCAGGTACGTCGCCGCCCCGGTCGCCAATACCGGCGGGATAAACAGCAGCATCACCAACACGGTCAAGAACGTCGCATAACCGGCCATGCCACCAAATACCCGCTTGGCGTACACATATTCGCCCCCCGCGCTGTTGTGGGCGCGGCCCAGTTCGGCGTAGCAAAAGGCGAACATCAACGCGAGCAACGCGGCCATCACAAACGCCAGGAACACGCCGCTGCCGGCCTGCTGGATGGCAAACGGCGCGATGACAAACACGGAACTGGCGGGCGTGACGGCGGAGACGGTGATGGCCACCACGTCGAACACGCTCAGCGTGGGTTTAAGCACGCCGTCTGGCGCGGGAGAAGCACTCATATCGTTATCCTCTGCTGTTGTTTTTGGTGTGAGGCAGAAACGAAAAATGAAGCCTTGTCGGGATATTTTTCCCGTTGAATGAAGCCGACGTTATTCCCTCGGCCGCTGTCAGCCAATTCCCCTATTGGAGTACTCCCCTTGACGTCGCCCGGCAAAAGCCGAAACCTTGGCCGATCTATTTGCCATGGGAGCCTGCGATATGAGCCTGTTCAGGGAAGTCGGCCTGCACGCGGGCCTGGGCCGTACCGTCGCGCATATCGGCACCGAGCGCTTTTGGAAACAGTTGGTGCTGTTGCTGCAACAATGCCTGCCCTTCGATAACGCCCTGGCGATCTTCTACCCCACCGATGGCGCGCCCGTGGCGCTCGAGGAATACGACGCGCAACCCACGAGCAAGCCCGCGTCGATGCTGGTGTACCTCAATGGCTTGTACTTGATCGACCCGTTTTTCCAGGCCTGCCGCGAGGGGTTCAGCAGTGGTGTGTACCGCCTGGAGGAAGTCGCGCCGGACCATTTTCGCCAGAGTGAGTACTTCCTCAACTACTTCCACGACAACGTGCTGGAAGACGAGGTGCAGTTCATCCTGCAAGTGCCGGGGGCCGGAACGTTGTCATTGTCCCTGGGCATGCAGCGGCGGTTCAGCGCTGAAGAGACGGGGCTGCTGACCACGGTAGCCGCCTGGGTATTGCCGCTGATGCAGCAGCATTGGCAGCAAAGTACCCAACGCGCACCGGCAATGGACAGCCAGATCCGCGATGCGTTGAGTCACTTCGGCAGCGGGGTGCTCTCGGAGCGCGAACTGGAAATCGCCCGGCTGGTGTTGCGCGGATTCTCGTCCAAGGCCATGGCCGAGCGCTTGAATATCTCACCGGACACGGTGAAGGTGCACCGGCGACATCTGTACGCGAAGCTGGATATCTCGTCACAGCCGGAGCTGTTTTCGTTGTTTATCCAGTCGTTGGGGCATGATCTGGAACACCCATGATCGCGGTATAGAAGCCACCAGCCGGCAGCGCCAATGGCACGCTGTCGGTTGGTGGCAGTCTTCATTTGGTTTCAGGCAATAGGTTGTAAGTCGCATCAAATACTACAGTTCCCGCGACAAAATGCATTCTTCCCGAAACTTCCTTCGTATTTGGGTCATTTATGACGGTAAGGGACCCTGACTCAGCAAGGTGGAGGACGTTACCAGCTGTAAGAATTACCGCGTACTGAAACAGGGGGTGCCCCACATGGTACTCACCATCGGGCAGATCGGGCCTTAAAATTACCGCGAGAACCCCTGTTGCATCAAGGGGGTCTGGCGGTGACGAAAGGTAGTCCTCGCCTGCGATTTCGGTACGTGCGGAGTTTATATAGCTAAAGGCGTCCGCTGAGAATGGACTGCTCACATTGTCCTCTGTCAATGTACCCCTCATGTATTCGGTTGCTTTCTTACCCGGCGCCGGTTTCAGGTGCTTCCACTTTTGAGATTTCATATAGGTTTCTCCTTGGTTTGCTTGAGCGCTGCACTTGCATTAAATCAGCACGCAACGCAAAAAAAACCTGTCAGAAATGACACCTGATACCGGCAGTTTTTTATTGCCAAATCATCTATAGGCAATTCAGCCCCCTCAAACGACGGCACGCTATCGCTCAATGGGAGTTATAGAAGCTTATATGCTCAGGCAGCAACTTTACGTTGTCGACGCGAACAGAAAACAGCGGCCCCTCAGGCGTCACCTTAATATTCAGTGTACTCACGCCAAAAGCACTGTGGGTAATTTGTACATCCCCCACTTGCCTTGGTCGCTCATCCTGAATATGAATCGCCGTTATACCGTTCTCCTGCAGCACTTCGGACAGATCGATTTCGTCCTGTTTCGGGTTGAAGTTGAAGATCGTGTCAGGCTCATTGCTCAGGGAGTCGCTGGCCTTTTCATACTTGAATGTATTGGCGCCTTTGGCGCCCACCAAGTGGTCGCCCCCACCGCCACCAACCAGCACCGAGTCCTGGCCAGGATTGGCTTCGAGGCGTTCGCGGTTGTCGGTACCCCGCAACACAGGGAGGCTGTTCTCAGGGTACGTCCAGCTACCGCCGCTCTGGAGAAATTGTACTGAAGACATATTGATAACCTCTCGAAAGATATTTGCTTGATAGGAGACATGTGAAGTACCGAGGAACTTCTCACGGCAAGGATATCGCCATCAATCCGGGATTTTTAACACCCTATTTCGAGAATATCCGCACTGTTCCCTCGACACAAAATCAAACACCATTCTTCAAGCCATGCCAGCACGCCAATATGGGTAAATGACTACTCGACGCAATAAGTTGCAGTACATTATTCAAGGCGTTGTTGCTGGTCACTTCCTGTAAATCAGCAACATTTTGCCAAAACAACAGATGGACAGGGCTGTGTAGCGTTATTAACGCCCCATGCGAATAGTGTTCCACACCCGCGTCCGAATCCGGTCGATATTCAGTGGCATCGCCTCCAGCGCAAACAACTTGCCCATCATTTCTTCGCTCGGGTAGATCTTGGTATCGGCCTTGATCTCAGGCTCCACCAGGCTGTCCGCCGCACTGTTGCCGTTGGCGTAGTGCACCGAGTTGGTGATGTCGGCCATCACCTTGGGCTCCAGCAGGTAGTTCATGAACGCATAACCGGCCTTTTCGTCCGGGGCGTCGGCGGGCATGGCCACCATGTCAAACCAGATGGCGGCGCCTTCCTTGGGGATCTGGTAGCCGATCTTCACACCGTTCTTGGCTTCCTTGGCGCGGCTTTCGGCTTGCAGCACGTCGCCGGAGAAACCGACGGCCACGCAGATGTCGCCATTGGCCAGGTCACCGGTGTATTTCGAGGAGTGGAAGTACGCCACATAAGGCCGCACTTTCATCAGTAGCGCTTCGGCTTTTTTGTAGTCCTCGGGGTTCTTGCTGTGGGGCGGCAAGCCGAGGTAGTTAAGGGCAATCGGCAGCAGTTCCGGGCCGTTGTCGAGGATGGCTACGCCGCATTTGCTGAGTTTTTCCATGTACTCGGGCTTGAAGATCAGGTCCCAGGAGTCCACCGGGGCGTTGTCGCCCAACACGGCCTTGACCTTATCGATGTTGTAGCCGATGCCGGTGCTGCCCCACAGGTACGGGAAACCGTGGGCGTTGCCCGGGTCGTTGTTTTCCAGGGCCTTGAGCAGCACCGGGTTGAGGTTTTTCCAGTTGGGCAACTGGCTCTTGTCGAGTTTTTTCAAGGCGCCGCCCTGGATCTGCCGTGCCATGAAGTGGTTGGACGGAAACACCACGTCATACCCGGAGTTGCCCGTCATCAGCTTGCCGTCGAGGGTTTCGTTGCTGTCATACACGTCGTAGCTGAAACCGATTCCGGTCTGCTTCTGGAAGTTCTTGGTGGTGTCCGGCGCGATGTAGCTGGACCAGTTGTAGATCTTCACCGTCTCGGCGGCCTGGCTGATAGAGGCCACCAACATCAAGGGCAACAGGGCAATGGCTTTCATGGTTCGATTTCCTGGCGGTTTTAGGGCTGTTTTTATGGCAGGCGATCAAGGATCAAAGCGTTACAGAATCAAGACGTAGGTCTTGCGCACGGTGTCCTGGATATCCCAGATACCTGTACTGTTGGCCGGCAACATCAGTGCATCGCCAGCTTCTATGTGGACGACTTCGCCGTTGTCCGGGGTGAACGTGCAGCGGCCCTGGATGAAGTGGCAAAACTCCTGGGATTTGATCTGGCGCCGCCAGCGGCCCGGGGTGCATTCCCAGATGCCGGTTTCGACGCCGTCGCTGCGCTCGACGCTCAACGTCGAGGCCACCGCGATGGGCTCGCCCAGGGGCACGGCCACTGGCGACGAGTCCGGCAGGTGGGCGTTCAGCGTGTCTTTGAATTGAGTGATGCTCATGGGTTTTCCCGTGTGAGTGGAACGGTTCAGTGCATGAAACCTTCCATGAAACCCGCCACGCCGGTCGCCAACTTTCGGCGCCAAGGCGCGCTGTTGGGGTTGGCCAGCACCTGGTCTTCATGGACAAAACTGCGAATGATCGCGTTGTAACCCAGCCAGCGGCACGGCTCGGGTTCCCAGGCCTTGAGCGCATCAAGGCCACGCTCGCGGATCACCCAGGGTTGCCGGACCAGCGGCGTGTCGTGGCCGAGGATCAAGTCGGCCAGCGTGCGCCCGCCCAGGTTGGTGGCGCCGACGCCCTCCCCGCCATAACCACCGGACAGTGCGATGCCGGTCTTGTGGTCGCAGAGCATGTGCGGTCGGAAATTGCGCGACATGCCGAGGTTGCCGCCCCAGGAATGGGTAATCCGCACGTTCTTGAGCTGTGGGAAAAGCTCGCCGAACAGGTAGCGACGCAGCTCCACCTCGCTGTCCGTCAAATCGAAGTTGTGGCGCAGTTTGCCGGCGAACTGATAGCCGCCACGGGCGCCGAACACCAGGCGATTGTCGGCCGTACGCTGGCCATAGGTGACCTGGCGGCTGCTTTCGCCAAACGCCTGGCCGTGGTTCAAGCCGATGTCGTCCCAGGTACTGGCGGGCAGCGGCTCGGTGGCGACGATCAGGCTTTGCACCGGCAGTTGATAACGACCCAGGGGCGGCAAGGTGTTGGCGTAACCTTCGACCGCTGGCACAACCCAGGCGGCGCGCACGCTGGCCCTGGCGGTGCGCACGCTGCCGGATTGCCAGTGGGTCACTGGGCTGTTCTCATAGATCTGCACGCCCATGCTCTCAACGACTTGCGCCAGGCCGCGCACCAGCTTGGCCGGGTGGATGGTTGCAACGTGGGGTGCATAGATACCGCCATAGGGCTTGGCAATGCGGATTTGTTCGGCGAGCTGCTGCGGGCCGAGCCAGCGGTAGTCGGACTCCGTAAGGCCCTGGGCGTAGAGTTTGTCCAGGTAACGGCGCAGGCTGCCTTCCTGCTCGGGGTAACGCGCGGCGCAGTACAGGGCGCCGCCTTTGCGGTAGTCGCAGTCGATGCCTTCGCGGGCGAGGACCTGGGCGACTTCATCAGGGATAGCGTGCAGCAGGTCAAAGGCAGCGCGCCGTGCGGCGGGCGCCAGGCCTGCCAGCAAACGGTCTTCGCCCAACAGGTTGCCCATCAGCCAGCCGCCGTTGCGGCCCGACGCGCCGAAGCCGGCAGTTTGTGCTTCGATAATGGCGATATTCAGCTCAGGCGCCTGGCGCTTCAGGTAATACGCGGTCCACAACCCGGTGTAGCCGGCGCCGATGATGACCACATTGACGTCCAGGTCATGTTCCAGGGACGGCCGCGCCACCAGCGGGTCGTCCAGCTGGTCCATCCATAAACTGATATTGCGCCATGCTGGCATGCCCGCTTCCCCTACCTCGTTTCGATAGGGCTGATCCTAGAGCGCGGTGTTAAGGCGTGTCTTGCGCGCGTGCACGCAGGGAAATTTGTTTGACATAGGCCTTGGGCGACTGGCCCGTGTGCTGGCGGAATGCACTGTAGAATGCCGACAACGAGTTGAAACCGGCGGCGAACGCCAGGTCATCGACCTTGATCGGGGGCGTGGCGGTATCCAGTGCCGCGAGCAAATGCTGGAGCCGCGCCTGGTTGACGTAGCGGTAGAAGCTTTGCCCCAGCACCTGATTCAGCAGGTAGGAAATCTGATTACGGCTGTAGCCGCATTCCTTGGACACCCGCTGTAGATCCAGCTCGGGGTCCAGATAGGGTTGCTTGCGTTCGAAGTATTGCTGCAAGTCATTGGCCATATGCCCCAGTTGCTGGGGCGACAAGCCCAGGCGGCTGACCGTGGGGCGCAGCGCCTGGGCGGGCTGTTCGTGCACCAGGGACGCGTATTCATTGACCCGCCAGATCAACCCGTCACGCACCGTAATGGCTTCACTGGTGCGAAATGACACCAGGCCCTGGCCACCGCGCAGGGTGATGCGGTATTGGATAAACGCCGTGTCGCCATCGGCGCGGATGCGGTCAGTGTGTTCAATCGCCTCATCCGCCGCCCGTGGCATGCTGGCTTGCAGGTACGCGCGCAACTCGGGGTAGCGGATGACACGGTTCTGGAAAAAATCGTGGTACTGGATGTCCGGGTGGTAGTAGGACATCACCCCATCAAGGTCGCGATGCCGCCAGCACAAGTGATGGCGCAGCACCCATTCGCGGGTGGCTTGGGTCTGCGGAGAGTCATCGTCTGCGGCGATGGTTGGCATGGGCGGCTCTGCGACGGGTAAACCGTGGAGATTGCCGATTTTTACAAGTGCCGACAATGGCCAATTGCAGCTTTTGAATGATGGCATATCGCCCAGACTTTAGTAGGACATGACCCACATCAAACTTCAGGAAAAGAACCGCCGAACGGAGCGCAAAAAGTCACCTGGCGTTTACGAACGAATGCTATTTTTAACGCTTAAACGCCACGACCAATGACGGTCATGGTTCCCTGCCGCGAGCAAAAGGAAGCGCTCAATGAACAAGGTAGGCAACATGAACAAAGTGACATTCCCCAACGCCTGCCAGCTGATGCGCTGGCATTTCCATCCGATAGGCTTCGAGGGCAGCATGGACGCGCCCGGCAGCATGGTCGCCCGTCTGTTCGACCGTGCCAGCGGCGAAACGCTGATTGCCATTGCCGGCATTCCCTGCGCCACGGTGATGAACGCAGCGGATGTGGAGCGGATTATCGAGGCGGTGGAGGATGAGCTGGAGTCGTTTGTGCCGCCGCAGTCGTTGCGGGCCTGAATGAAGCGTTAAAAATGTGGGAGCGGGCTTGTGTGGGAGCGGGCTTGCTCGCGAATGCGGTGGTTCAGTT
>NZ_JANLGL010000128.1:0-17502 GCF_024655625.1 Pseudomonas sp. 18.1.10 | reverse complement strand
TAGCGAGGCTACGAAGGCGGTGGGGCAGGTAACGGAGGTTTCGCCTGGGCCGCCGTCTTCGCAGGCAAGCCAGCTCCCACATTTGATCGCATTCCAAAGAGGCTGCCCGGTGTTCACTCGGCTTCCTCCTTGCGATGCGCCCATTGATACAGCGCCGGCAGCACCAGCAAGGTCAGCAATGTCGACGAAATAATCCCGCCAATCACCACCGTTGCCAGTGGCCGCTGGACCTCGGCGCCGGTGCCGGTGGCGAGCGCCATGGGGATAAAGCCGAGGGACGCCACCAGCGCGGTCATCAACACCGGGCGCAAGCGGGTCAGTGCGCCTTCGTGGATGGCCACCGATAACGAGCGCCCTTCTTCGCGCAGGTTGCGGATGAACGCAATCATCACCAACCCGTTGAGTACCGCCACGCCGGACAGTGCGATAAATCCCACACCCGCCGAAATCGACAGCGGAATATCCCGCAGCCACAGCGCCATGATCCCACCGGTCAACGCGAACGGAATCCCGGTGAATACCAGCAGGCCATCCTTGAGGTTGTTGAACATCATGAACAACAGCCCGAACACCAGCAGCAGCGCCACCGGCACCACGATGCGCAAGCGCTCGGACGCTTCCTTCAGCTGTTCGAACTGGCCGCCCCAGGTGGTCCAGTAACCGGCCGGCACCTTCACCTTCTCGAGGATTGCCGTCTCGGCTTCGTCCACAAACGAACCCATATCCCGCCCGCGTACGTTGGCACTGACGATCACCAAACGCTTGCCGTTTTCACGACTGATCTGGTTGGGGCCCAGCACCAGGTCCAGGCTGGCCACCTGGGACAACGCGATAAAACCCAACTGCCCTGCCGCGTTGCCTGGCACCGGGATCAATAGCCGCGACAACCCGTCGATATCGGTGCGCAGTGCGTCGGACAAACGCACAACCATGGCAAAACGCCGGTCACCTTCGTACAACGTGCCGGCCTGACGCCCACCGACGGCGACGGCAATGGTGTCCTGCACATCGCCCACATTCAGGCCAAATCGCGCGGCCTTGTCGCGGTCGATATTGATGGTCAGCACCGGCAGGCCGGAGGTCTGCTCCACTTTCACTTCCGAGGCGCCATCAAGGCCCTTGAGGGTTTCGGCGATTTCTCCAGCGGTCTTGTTGAGCACCGCCATGTCATCGCCAAACACCTTCACCGCCACATCGCTGCGCACCCCGGAAATCAGCTCGTTGAAGCGCAGTTGGATCGGTTGCGACAGTTCGTACGCACTACCCGGCACAATCGCACTGGCCCGCTGGATATCAGCGATCAGGCTTTCCCGGGACTTGTTCGGGTCCGGCCATTGATCCTTCGGTTTAAGCATCACGTAGCTGTCGGAAATATTCGGCGGCATCGGGTCGGAAGCGATCTCCGCAGTGCCGGTGCGGGCAAACACCCGCAGGATTTCCGGGACCTGGGCCATCAAGGTGGTTTCCAACTGCTGCTGCATCTGCACCGACTGGGTCAGGCTGGTGCCGGGCACTCGCAGGGCCTGTTGGGCGAAATCACCTTCGCTGAGGCTGGGGATAAATTCGCTGCCCATACGGCTGGCGACCACGCCCGAGCCGATGATGGCCAGCAGCGCCAGGCCGAACACCAGCGGCCGGCGCGCCATGACCCCATCCAGCACCGGTGCATACACGCGGCGCGCGGTGCGCATCACCAGGTTTTCTTCCTCCTTGACCTTGCCGGTGACAAACAGCGCAATCGCCGCCGGCACAAAGGTCACCGACAGAATCATCGCGCCCAACAAGGCGATCACCACCGTAAAGGCCATGGGATGGAACATCTTCCCGGCCACGCCGGTGAGGGCGAAGATCGGCAGGTACACCACCATGATAATCAGTTGCCCGAAGATCAGCGCGCGCCGCGCTTCCTTGGCCGCGGCAAACACTTCGTGCAGGCGCTCGCTGCGGGTCAACAGGCGCCCATGGCGTTGCTGCGCGTGGGCCAGGCGGCGGATGGCGTTCTCGACGATCACCACCGCGCCGTCGACGATAATGCCGAAGTCCAATGCGCCGAGGCTCATCAGGTTGGCACTGACCTTGTTGGTAAACATGCCGGTAAAGGTGAACAGCATCGCCAAGGGAATCACCATCGCGGTAATCAACGCCGCGCGGATATTGCCGAGGAACAGGAACAGCACCGCCACCACCAGCAACGCGCCCTCGAAGAGGTTTTTCTTCACGGTGGCGATGGCTTTTTCCACCAGGTTGGTGCGGTCATACACGGTGATCGCGACCACGCCTGCGGGCAGCGAACGGTTGATCTCTTCGAGTTTTTTCGCCACCGCCTGGGACACGCTGCGGCTGTTTTCGCCGATCAACATGAACACTGTGCCCAGCACCACCTCACGGCCGTTTTCGGTGGCCGCGCCGGTACGCATCTCACGACCAATGTCGACCTGGGCGACGTTGCGCACGCGGATCGGCGTGCCATCCGCCGTGGTGATGACGATATTGGCGATGTCGTCGATGGACGCCACCTGCCCCGGAGCACGGATCAACAATTGTTCGCCGCTGCGCTCGATGTAACCGGCGCCGACATTGGCGTTGTTGCGCTCCAGCGCGGTGACCAGGTCGTTCAACGTCAGGTTGTAGGCCGCCAGCCGCTTGGGGTCCGGGGCAATCTGGTATTCCTTGGCGAAGCCGCCGATGGTATTGATCTCGGCCACGCCGGGGACGTTGCGCAGTTGCGGCTTGATGATCCAGTCCTGGATCACCCGCAGGTCGGTCGGCGTGTAGGGGGTGCCGTCGTCCTTGAGTGCGCCGTCCTCGGCCTCGACGGTCCATAGGAAAATTTCCCCAAGCCCGGTGGAAATCGGCCCCATCGCCGTTTCAATCCCGGTGGGTAATTGTTCCCGCGCCACTTGCAGGCGCTCGTTGACCAATTGGCGGGCGAAGAACAGGTCGGTGCCGTCCTTGAAGATCACCGTCACCTGGGACAACCCCGAGCGCGACAGCGAACGGGTCTGCTGCAAGCCCGGCAAACCGGCCATCGCGGTTTCGATGGGAAAGGTCACGCGCTGTTCGGTTTCCAGCGGCGAAAAACCCGCCGCCGCCGAGTTGATCTGCACCTGCACGTTGGTGATGTCGGGCACCGCGTCGATCGGCAGTTTCTGATAGCTGGCGAGGCCGACACCGGCCATCAACAGCACTGCCAGCAGCACGATGATGCGCTGCTCGATGGCGAATTGGATAAGGCGCTCAAACATGGGGAATCACTCGCAGGATCAATGGGCGTGCTCGGCCGAGCCTTTGCCCAGTTCGGACTTGAGGATGAAACTGCCAACCGTCGCCACTTGCGCGCCGGCTTCCAGGCCTTTTCGCACTTCGACGTAGCCGTTTTCGCTCACGCCCAACTCCAGGTGACGGGTGACAAACCCGTGCTCGGTGCGCTCAAACACCGACGGTTTGTCCTCGACGGTCTGGATCGCGGCCTGGGGCACGCTGACCTTGGCCTGGAAGGTCTCGGTGGCCAGTTGCACACTGACAAACAAGCCGGGGCGCCAGGCATCGTCGGGGTTGGGCACGCTGACGCGAACGGTGGCGGTGCGAGTCTGTTCGCCGAGCAGGTTGCCGACGTAAGCCACGGTGCCGCTGACTTCAGTGCCCATTTCGGTGGAACTGACTTTCACCGGCTTGCCGACGCGCACCTTGTTCAAGTCCTTGGGAAACACACCAAAGGTGACCCACACCTGGGACAGGTCCGAGAGGGTAAAGGCGTTGCTGGTTTCGCTGACCACTTCGCCGACGCCGAGGTGCTTTTCCACGACCACACCGGCAAACGGCGCACGCAGTTCGTAGCGATTTCCACCCACCAACACGGCACTGCCGCTCAGGGCGCTCATCTTTTGCCGGGCGTTGTTCAGGGCGATTTCGGCTTCTTGCAGGGTTTGCCGCGCCAGCAGGTAATCCTGCTCGGCGGAGATCTTGTCCTGCCACAATTGGCGTTCGCGTTGAAACGTGGTGCGGGCCAGTTCGACCCGGCGCTCGCTGGCGGCCAGCTCGCTGCGCTGGTCGGAGATCTGCTGGCTGGCGATCACCGCCAGCAACTCACCTTTCTTCACCGCCTGGCCGAGGTTGACCCGCACCGACTCCACCACGCCCGCCGCACGCGGGACGATGTGCGAGGTGCGGTCTTCGTCGAAACGCACCTCGGCCGGCAACGTCAGCAGTGTGCTGAGGGAGCGCGGTTGCGCCTGGGCCAGTTGAATCCCGGCAGCCTGGATCTGCTGCTCGCTGAGTTCAAGTTCGCCTTCTTCTTCATCGGCGTTGGCAACGCCCGACAGCATCAGGCTCAAGGCGACGGCGAGCGCCACGCCATAGGTGTTGTGCATAGAGGACTCCAGGAAAAATCAAAAGCGGGCGAGGTCGCCGTAAATCCGCTCGATGCGCACCCAGGCGTCGGTGGCCTGGGCGGTGGCAACGAGGTATTGGGTGCGGGCGGCGATCAGGGTGCGCTGGGCGTCGAGCACATCGAGGAAGTTGAACTTGCCCATCTCGAAACCACGGGTGGCGCTGTCCACCGCGCTTTGGGCGGCGGGCAGGATCTGTTGGTTGAAGGCGCGCACTTCGGTGTTTGCGGTTTGCCACAGGTCCAGGGCCTGGCGGGTTTCGGTGCGCAGGCGCAGTTCGGTGGCGTTGCGCAGGTCGCGAGCCTGGTCGGCGCGACGGCTGGCGGCGAGGATGTTGCCCTGGTTGCGGTTGAACAGCGGCAGCGGCATCGACACGCCCACCAGGTTCACCCGCTCACGCGCGCCGGCGTCGTATTGGCTGCCGATGGACACATCGAGGTCGGGGATGCGCTGGGCTTTTTCCAGGCCGACGCTGGCTTCGCCTTGCAGGATTTGCAGCTCGGCCAGGCGCAGTTCGGCGGTTTGTTCGAGGCGCGCCAGCAATTGGGCGACGGGCGGCAGGGATGGCGTGGACTGAGCGGGTGTGGCGACGGATTGATAGTCCGCCGTGGCACTGCCGGTACTGGCGGCCAGGCTGCGATAGGCATCGCTGAGGCCCATTTGTGCACGATTGAATTCCAGGCGGATTTCCGACAACTGCACCTGGGCGCGGGTGGCTTCCACCGGGGACGTTTTGCCGGCCGTCACGCGGCCGTTGGCAACCACCAGACCGCGCTCGGCCAAGGCCAGGGAGCGTTGCGCGAGGTCGAGGCGTTCCTGGGCGCGCAGGGCGCCGTAGTAACGCTCGATCACCTCGGCGCGCAGCAGGTTGCGGCGCTGCTCCAGGGCCAGTGCGGCGGCGTCTTGACCGCGAGTAGCGAGGTCGATGCGCGCACCGCGCTTGCCGCCCAGTTCCAGGGTCTGGCTGAGTTTGACGCCTGTGGTGCGCGTGTCGCGGCGGGTGTCTTCGGCATCCACGGACAGCACCGGGTTGGGAATCAGCCCGGCTTGCTGGCGGCCGCCCCGAGCGATGTCGATTTCCCACTGCGCAGCGGCCAGGTCGGGATTGTTGGCGAAGGCGGTCTGCAACGCTGAATCAAGGGTGAGGGATTGCGCCTGGACAGCGTTGGTGGCCATCCACAACAGCGTCGCCCCCACAAGGTTTCTAACGAAAATTGGCATAACAAGAGTTCCACGCCCATGAAGTACAAGCGGGTGGAATGTAGCGTTCGCGACTTATCAGGGCCGTGGAGCAAAGATTACAAATCCGACAGCAATGGCGCTGGGCCGGGCGCTGAGGGCGAGCGCCGCTGATCGCACCAAAACGGCCCACCCGCACAGGGCCAGCGCGGTATCAGGTATGCTTTTCGAACAGGAAACAAAAAGAAACAATTTTTCCAACCTGTTCGATAAGGAGTTCCGTCTTGGAGTTATCGACTGCCGCGTGGATGGTTCACGACACCCGCCTCATGCTCTGCGTACTGCTGGCCATCGCCAGCATCATCGTGCTAATCAGCGCGACCAAGTTGCCGCCGTTTCTGTCGATCCTGATCGGCACCTTTATTGCCGGCGTCGGCGCTGGGCTGCCGCCGGAAGACGTGGCCAAGGCGTTCAGCAAGGGCGCCGGGGCGATCCTCGGTGAAGCCGGGATCATCATTGCCCTGGGCTCGATGCTCGGCGCGCTGATGGCCGAATCCGGCGCGGCCGACCGTATCGCCACGACCCTGCTCGGGCTGGGCAAGGGCAAGTCATTGCCCTGGGTGATGGCGCTGGTGGCCATGGTGATCGGCTTGCCGCTGTTCTTCGAAGTGGGCCTGGTGATGATGGTGCCGATCATCTTTGTGATGGCCAAACGTTCGAACCAGCCGTTGTTGAAAATCGCCATCCCGGCACTGGCGGGCATGACCACCCTGCACGCCTTGATGCCGCCGCACCCGGGGCCGCTGATTGCGGTGGGTGCGCTGCACGCCGACCTGGGTTTGACCATGTTGCTGGGCTTTTGCCTGGCGGTGCCAGCGGTGATTCTGGCCGGGCCGATCTACGGCAACTGGCTGTCCAAGCGCCTGCACGTGGATGAACCGGCCGACATCGGCGCGCTGTTCAGTGCCCCGCCCAAGGCACCGCGCCAACCGAGCTTTGGTGTGTCGTTGCTGATTATTTTGTTACCGGTGATTCTGATGCTCGGCAGCACCTTGGCCAAAGTCGCCATGACGCCGGAAAACCCAGTGGCGCTGACCTTGAAGTTCCTCGGCGAACCGCTGATCGCCCTCGGCCTGGCCGTGATCGCCGCCGTTATCTGCCTGGGCTGGGCCGCTGGCATGCCACGTGCAGAAGTCGGCAACACCCTGCGCAAAGCCCTCGCCCCCATCGCCGTATTGCTGCTGACCATCGGCGCCGGCGGCGGCCTGAAGCAAACCCTGCTGGACGCCGGCGTCAGCCAGACCATCAGCAAGGTCGCCGAAGGCGCCCACATGCCGTACCTGCTGCTAGCCTGGCTGATCGCCGTGGCCCTGCGCCAAGCCACCGGCTCGGCGACGGTGGCCACCACCACAACGGCGGGCATCCTTGCGCCGATGATGGCGGGGCTGGCGGCGACACAAAGCTCACTGGTGGCGCTGGCGATTGGCGCGGGATCGGTGTTCTTTTGCCATGTGAACGATGCTGGGTTCTGGATGGTGCGGGAGTATTTTGGGTTGCAGTTGAAGCAGACGATTTGGGTGTGGTCGGTGCTGCAGACCATCGTTTCAGTGGTCGGGCTGATCGGTACGCTGCTGCTCTGGCACTTCTTGACCTGACGACATCGTATTGAGGGGAAGTTCGCTTCCTCTCATGTCGTCACGCGTGCAAGACGAAACGAGCATCGAGCTTGCCGAGCAGCTCAAACGTGTTCATGTAGGGCACGCCAAACAGCGAACACACGTTAGGGATCGTGAATTTGCGTTTGATGTCGAGGTTATAGACTTCGTGCGTGACAACAACAGCGCCCGTCGTCATCGCCTTGGCGATCAACCAGGGATCTGCGCCCTCAAGAAACTCCTCAAAGGCTCCAGCTTTCATCGCAGACGCCTGCTCCGCAATCCTTGCGACAAGATGCCCAAATGCAGCCTGGGTAAGCTCATCGCTCGCATCTTCGAAGAGTTGGGTATTGCCTTTAACCCACTGGGTCAGATCGTCATTGCCCCTGGCCAACTCATCCCTGACCTGCACGATACTGGCAATCTCCAGCGCCTGATGTTGTTGAAGAATCCATGCCCAGTAGCCAGGGCAAATGGTCATCCCGTAATACCGGTTCTTGGCCTCGATCAGCGTATTCGAATCCAGTAGATGCTTCATGCCGATAGCTTCATCCCATAGGCCTTCAACCTGGCTGGTTGTACACCCAGCAGCTTTCCGGCATCTCGTAGCAACATCCGGCCACTTTGTGCTTCTGCCAGAACGGCCCTGCTCAACCGGGGGCTGTTTCTGACTGCCGCCGTGCGGTAGTAGTCCCCTCCGCCACCGCCTTTATCTCGATACGCCTGCAAGATCCGACGGTAATAGGAGCCGTATTGACCACTGTTGATATAGCCAAGGTCACGGGCACGACGAGCAATCACTAACGCACTGACGCGAAAGAGCGCGGCCAAGGACGCCAGGTTTTCTTCCCAGTACACATCCGAAACCCAGCTCGCGCGAAAAACGAGTTCCGGTGCCAGGAATTCTCCCGCCACTGCATTGCAAAAAGCCTCTTCCTGCAGGGCGCTTTGAACGCTGCCATCGGATACACCCGTACTACCGATCCAGATATGCGCCAGCTCGTGCATCAGTGTAAAAAGCCGGGCCGCAGGAGCGTCCGCGCTGTTTATGAAAACCACGGGGGCCATGGCGTTGCTGATGGCAAAGCCTCGAAACTCGCTGACATCAAGCTTGCGATGGGTATTTCCCAACGCGACCCCGCTGCGCATCACGAGAATACCGGCACCCTCCGCAGCGCTCACCAACGCCCTCACATAGTCTTCATACCCCATGCGTGCAAAAGCATCCGTTACACCGAGTACACGACGAATATCTGCAACAACGTCTTTGACGGGGGAGCGGCTATTGAAGCGCCCGACGAAGGGCAGCGGGGAGCACTCGTGGTCCTGCAGGTATTCCAAGTACCAGTCTTGCTTGCGGAGCACATCTCTGACGGTGTCCATTAGGTTCAGGCTGGGTTTTTCGGGGAAAACGCCGCCCACAGTGCGCAAGTCTGGAAGCGGAAGATGTTCTTGCGGGGGCGTCTTGAGAAAAAGAAAGCCGAAGGGGATGCGTGCGATGACTGCCCACTTTTGCGCCTGATTAAATGTGGGAAGACTCCGACCGTCTTCCCACGCTTTGATCCGCTGCATTTTTACCGAAAGATCCTGGGCAATTTGCGCCGTAGACAGTCCCGCTCGTTGGCGGGACCAGCATAGGATTTCTGGATTTATAAAGGCGGTTTGAGTCATGGATTAATCACGCCAGTCGGGAGTGGACGTGAATATAAAAGTGCCGACAAATACCCGTCAATTGATGGCCCTAGGCGCTTTTTGTAACCGTATCCAACGGGTGGCGCTTGCCAAACAACGCCACACACCCCACTCCCACCGCCCCCATCACCACGCAATACCCCACGCAAATCCACGGGCTCGTCGGCATCAGCGCAATCAACAGCAGCGGCGTGGTACTCGCCCACAGCGCGTAGGCAATGTTGTAGGTAAAGGAAATCCCCGACACCCGCACCGGTGCCGGGAACAGCCCGACCATCACCGATGGCACCGCACCCACCACACCACAGCTCAGGCCCGCCAAGGCATACGCCGCGCCGAGCCAGAGGCCGCCGTTTATCAGGCTGGCATACAGCAGCGCAATCCCCACCGGCAACAACAGGCTGTAGACCAGCACCGCGCGCCAGGCGCCGATGCGGTCCACCAGCAGGCCGGCAAGGACGCAGCCGATGTTGAGGAAGACGATGCCCAGGGCGCTCAAGGCGAAGGTGTGGCTAGGGCTCATGCCGAAGGTTTTTTGCATCATGGTCGGGGTGATGACCACCAGCACTACGACGGCGGAGGTGAGCACGCAGGTGAGGATCATCGCCGGCAGCAACACGGCGCGGTGGTCACGCAGCACCGTGCGCAGCGGCAGTTCGGCGGCGGCTTGGCGGCGGGCCTGCATTTCGAGGAACACCGGGGTTTCGCTGAGCCAGCGGCGCAGCCATACGCCGATTACGCCGAACACACCGCCGAGCAGGAAGGGGAAACGCCAGGCGTAGTCGAGGATCTCGGCAGCCGTGAAGATTTGCGCCAGCAGCGTGGCGGTGAGCGCGCCGAGCAGGTAGCCGAATGTCAGGCCGGCTTGTAGGAAACCCAACGCGTAACCGCGGTGATGAACCGGCGCATGTTCGGCGACGAAGGTCCAGGCGCTCGGCACTTCGCCGCCGACGGCGGCGCCTTGGAGCACGCGCAGGAACAGCAGGATCAGCGGTGCGAAATATCCGATTTGCGCGTAGGTCGGCATGATGCCAATCAGCAGGCACGGCAGCGCCATCATCAGGATGCTCAGGCTGAAGACGCGCTTGCGTCCCAGGTGGTCGGCGAAGTGCGCCATCAGGATGCCGCCCAATGGGCGCGCCAGGTAGCCGGTGACAAAGATGCCGAAGCTTTGCAGCAGGCGCAGCCACTCGGGCATTTCCGGGGGGAAAAACAGTTGGCTCAAGGTCAGCGCAAAGAACACGAAGATGATGAAATCGTAGATTTCCAAGGCCCCGCCCAGGGCGGCCAGGCCCAGGGTTTTGTAGTCGGAGCGGGAAAAACGCTGCGCCTGAGGGGCAAGGGTGGCAGTCATGTGAAGGCTCGGCAGGCAAACAAAATGGCGTGCAGGTTATGAGCTGGACCGGATGATGGCAATCGCTGCAGATATATTTGTTTTCCTCATGGATCGATGAAGATAACTGCATTCCCATATCAATGGCCGTAGCGGAACATGCCGGAAAAATGCCTGCCCCATAATAAATACAAGAGGAATGACTCGTGGCCGATGCTATCGAAGAAAGCCGCTATGCCCGCTTTGCCCTGCGCTGCTCCAACTTCGCCGAACGTTGGTTCCCCGACTCTTGGGTGTTTGCCGCCCTCGCCGTGATGATTGTCGCGGTGGCGACCCTGGGCATGGGCGCCGCGCCGACCGAGGCCGCCAAGGCCTTTGGCGATGGGTTCTGGAGCCTGATCCCGTTCACCATGCAGATGGCTTTTGTGGTGATCGGTGGGTATGTGGTGGCCAGTTCGCCGCCGGCGGTGAAGCTGATTGACCGGCTCGCGCGTATCCCCAAGAACGGCCGCTCGGCCGTGGCCTGGGTGGCGTTGATCTCCATGGTGGCGTCCCTGCTCAACTGGGGCTTGTCCCTGGTGTTCGGCGGCTTGCTGGTGCGCGCGTTGGCGCGTCGTACGGATTTGCGCATGGATTATCGCGCGGCCGGCGCTGCTGCTTACTTGGGCCTGGGGGCCGTGTGGGCGCTGGGGCTGTCGTCATCGGCCGCGCAGTTGCAAGCCAACCCGGCGAGTTTGCCGCCGTCGATCCTGTCGATCACCGGGGTGATTCCCTTCACCGACACGATCTTCCTGTGGCAATCCGGCGTGCTGTTGCTGGCGCTGATCGTGGTCTCGCTAATCATCGCCTACGCCACCGCGCCCGGCCCGAACAGCGCACGGGATGCCAAGGCCTGCGGCGTTGACCCGGCATTCAACCTGCCCAAGCTGCAAGCGCCGACACGCCCCGGCGAATGGCTGGAACACAGCCCGTTGCTGACCATCCTGCTGGCATTGCTGGCGGCGGGTTGGCTGTTTCATGAGTTCTCGACCAAACCGGCGATCAGCGCGATCTCGGGGCTGAACACCTATAACTTCCTGTTCATCATGGTCGGTGCCCTGCTGCACTGGCGCCCGCGCAGCTTCCTCGATGCCGTGGCGCGAGCGGTGCCGACCACCACCGGCGTGCTGATCCAGTTCCCGCTGTACGGCTCGATTGCCGCGCTGATGACCGTGGTCAAGGGCGGCGACGGCCAGACCCTGGCGCACCATATCTCGACGTTCTTTACGTCGATCGCCTCCCATGACACCTACGCGCTGCTGATGGGCGTTTATTCGGCGGTGCTGGGCTTTTTTATCCCGTCGGGCGGTGGCAAGTGGATCATCGAAGCGCCGTATGTGATGCAGGTGGCCAATGACCTGCAATATCACCGGGGCTGGGCGGTGCAGATCTACAACGCGGCTGAGGCACTGCCGAACCTGATAAACCCGTTCTATATGTTGCCGCTGTTAGGCGTGCTGGGGTTGAAGGCGCGGGATCTGATCGGGTTTTCGTTTGTGCAGTTGCTGGTGCATACGCCGTTGGTGTTGTTTCTGTTGTGGGCGTTGGGGACGACGTTGACGTATTTGCCGCCGGTGATGCCGTAACGCGGTTGACTGCACCTGTTGTTGCAACAGGTGCGGTCACTCAGAAACCACAGGAAGGAGCTTCAATAAATCAGGCAGTGCGCTCTGAATGGTGTCCCAAACCACATCGAGGTTGATATCGAAGTAGCCGTGTGCGATCCGGTTGCGCATTCCACGCATGCTACGCCAAGGGATCTGAATATGAACCGCAGTGAAATCCGGGTTCTGGTCCATGATCTTGGTTGACGCTTCGCCAATGATAATCAGGCTCATGACTACCGCTTGTTGAGTGCGCCTATCTTCCAGAAACTCTTCTTTGCTCAAGCCTTCAACAAAGCTGATCGCATCACTGGCCGCCTGCCGGATGTGATCCAGATAATCTTTAAGGCGACTCGCTGTCATACCGGTCGTGCCTCAGCTAACACCTTCGCCCGAAACTTCAAAGGCAAGTCGGCAGGCGTCAATAAGTCCACATTGACCCCCAGCAGATCTTCAAGCTCGACCTGAAGTCCACCCAGGTCAAAAAGAGTCGTTCCCGGCGGGGCGTCGACCAACAGGTCAAGATCGCTACCTTCTTCGTCTGTGCCCAGCAGAACAGACCCAAATACTCTTGGATTTGAAATACGAAAACGGCCGACCACTTCTCTGACGGCTGCTCGTTGTAGATCAAGGGCAATTGACGGTTTCACGGTTCACCTCAGTGACATCCATTATCGGGTCAGTCTAGCAGCGCAGATTGCAGGGTGACACGTTCCACTCATCACCCCCTGTCTTCGTTCCGTCACATTGCATTGCTACCGTCCTGCGAAATATCTTGCAACATCTCGCCAGGGACTCCCCGCAATGACCGATGAGCACGCAGACCGCCCTTCCGCTGATTCCGCCGCCCAACCGCCAGTAGACAGCAGCCGCCGGCGTTTCCTGGGAGGCGCGGCGGTGCTGGGGGTCGGTGCGACCTTGAGTGCTTGCGGCAATTCCAACGAAGCCCCCGGTAAACCGGTGACTCGCCCGCTCACCACCCAAGCGCTGGACAAGGCCCTGCACGACCAGGTGAAAACCGTGGTGGTGATCTATGCCGAAAACCGCAGTTTCAACAACCTGTTTGCGGACTTCCCCGGCGTGGAGAAACCGCTGTCGGCCCTCAACCCGACCGACGCCCAGCAACGCGACCGCGACGGCAGCCTGCTGACCACCCTGCCCCCGGCCTGGGGCGGTGTGTTGCAAGTCGGGCCGCAAAGCGTGGACGGGGTGACGTACCCCAGCGAAGTGCAATTCCAGCAAAACCTGCCCAACGCACCGTTCGCCCTCAAGGGCCCGAACGCCGAGGACCTGCCTCTGAGCCTGGTCACCCGCGACCTGTGGCACGTGTTCTACCAGAACCAGATGCAGATCAACGGCGGCAAGAACGATAACTTTGTCGCGTGGGGCGATTCCGGTGGGCTGGTGATGGGGTATTACGCCCAGAGCCGTTATTCCCTGCGCCTGTGGGATGTGGCCAAGGAATTTGTGCTCTGCGACAACTTCTTCCAGGGCGCCTTTGGTGGCTCGTTCCTCAACCACCAGTACCTGGTCAGCGCCACCGCGCCGTTTTATCCGAATGCCGCGCAGTCCGTAGCCAAGGCGCAGATTGCCACGCTGCAAAGCGATGACCCGACCGACACGCGCCTGAAGCCCCTGGACAAATCCCCGGCCAGCGCGATGACCGGCGCGCCGCAGTTCGGCCCCAGCGCGCTGACCCCGGACGGTTTTGCCGTGAACACCCTGGCGCCGCCCTTCTGGCCGACCTGGATTCGCGACCCGGAAAACCCGGATTACGCAAAACCCGACCTGCCCAACGTACTGGTGCCACAAACCCACGAGCACATCGGCGACAAGCTGTCGAAAAAGAACGTCGACTGGGCCTGGTACGCCGGCGCCTGGCAGGCGACGCTGGAGCAGTTCAAGGATTCGGGCGGTATCCCGAAGATTCCGAACTTCCAGTATCACCATCAGCCGTTCAACTACTTCAAACAGCAGGGGCCGCAGAACCGTGCCGAGCGGGACAAGCGCCTGCGCGATGGCGGCTTGGGCGATGAGTCGAGCACCAACAAATTCTTTGCCGATGCCCAGGCTGGCAAGTTGCCTGCGGTGACCTTCTACAAGCCCCAGGGCAACCTGAACATGCACGCCGGTTACGCCGACGTGGCCTCGGGTGACCGCCATATCGCCCGCGCCTTGAAGGTGCTGCAAGAAAGCCCGCAGTGGAAAAACATGGTGGTGGTGGTCACCGTCGATGAAAACGGCGGCTGGTGGGACCACGTTGCGCCGCCCAAGGGCGACCGCTGGGGCCCTGGCACGCGGATTCCGGCGCTGGTGGTGTCGCCGTTTGCGCGCAAGGGCACGGTGGACCACACGGTGTACGACACGGCGTCGATCCTGCGCCTGATTACCCGCGTGTTCCAACTGGAAACCCTCGACGGCCTCAAGCAGCGCGATGACGCGATGATCGCCCGTGGCCAGAAGCCCATGGGTGACCTGAGCAATGCCTTGAGGTTCGAGGTGTAGGTTTTCTTATCCAATAGCGACACCCCCGGCGATTTGACACGCGTGATTCCTGGTCAGCCGCTACTGTGTGGAGGTGGGCTTTCGCTGACTAGGAATCAACTATGTATAAACCGACCGGGTTGTCCTTCACCCTGGCCGCACTGATGGCCAGTGCGGCCGTGCAGGCCAACGTCGAAGTACCACTGGGCAGCACGCAACGTGTCACCCAGTTGTTCGCCTTCCCCAATAACTGCAACGTGATCTGCTTTCGGCCCTGGACGCTGGAGCAGACGGCCGAGCATTATCTGACCCAGAGCCTGCAACGAGACGGCTACAGCCGCGCCAAAGTCAGCGTGAAGACCCACGACGGCCAGGTTGCCGCAACTTTCAGTGGCGTGCCCGAACATTACGGGCAGCCCCTGACGGCCTTGCTCGCCACCGCCGACCTGGCATACCAAGGCGCCAGCCAGCTCAACCGTGACGGCAAGTGGGCCTACAACTGGTACTTGTTCCTGCCGCTGGGGATGGCCCTGGAAAACCGCAAGAGCATCGAGCTGCTGCACTTCCCGCCGGATTATTCGCTGACCCAGGCCCAGGATTACCTGGAGTCGAAAACCACCGACCGCTGGGCCGCGCTGCTCACCGACAACGGCATCCCGGCCACCGAAACCCCGGCCTACCAGACCATCATCGATATTGCGCCCATCGCCGCACCGGCCAGCGCGGGCGCGGACCTGCAGAATGTCTACAGCTACTTCACCGACTATCAGACGCGCATGGTCGCAGAACTGAGCCTTCACCCCAAAGGCTCGCTGCCGATGGTGGCGTTCGGCGCGCCGGTGCGCAATTGGATCAAGCAGCAGTACGGGCAAACCGTGGGCGTACTGGGCCTGGCGCAAATCAGCCCTGCCGCTGGCAAGAGCGTTTCAGTGCTGGGCGCCAACCACCCGAGTTATATCTGGTATGCGGCCGACCCTGCGACCTATGAGGGCAATGAACAGAAGGCCGATGAGGTTGGCTTGAAGGTCATGGGCCAGGATTTGAGCGCCGCCTGCTGGCAGGCCGGGATGGGACAGAAGCCGGCGAGCGACCCGAATGTGCTGCTCAAGGCCTGCATGAACACCTGGCAGGTCACGCGCAAGGAGCAGACGTGTGAATTGTTCTACACCTCGGTGCGCGAGTTCTCCCCAGAGAAAGCCAACGCCCTGTGCGCCACGCCAGCGATCAAGGCTCAACTCAAGCAGCTCAAGGTCCCCGCCCCAGCGCCTGCCACCAGCGCTCCAGCGCTGTAGTCCGCATAAAAAAAAACCGATTGCTACTGTCAGAGTTGACAGTAGCAATCGGATTCAACTTCAGTGAGTCTTGAGCCGCGCCCATCCGCTGCAAGACTGGTAGTCAGCCGTCACCCGCAGGTCCATGCAGCCAAACCAAGGAGAGTTATGAAAACTCAGGCCATGGATAAGGCTAAAACGGCTGCACGTGACTGCCTTTACCCTTTCAAGCCCCCACTCGGCAAAGGCTACCCCTCGACACAACATTTTGAAGTGGTGCACGCCGCTGATGGCGTGAGCAGCGCGATCAAGACGCGGGTCACCTTTGACAGCCGCGTGTGCATGGCCAATATCTCCGGGTACGCCCTGAGTGAACGACGCCAGCACACGCTGCAACTGTCGCCCCGCATCCACCTGTACGACTGTTGGTTTTGCGGGTTGTTCGCCCATTCATGCCAGCCGAATGTCTTTCTCGACCTGCATTACCTGGAAGTCTGGACCCTGCACGAAATCCACGCTGGCGCGCCGTTGACCATTGACTACGCCAACACTGAAGAGATGCTATACCGTCAATTCGCCTGCCAATGCGGCGAACTCAACTGCCGAGGCTGGATTACCGGGCGCAACGAGCCGCTGAACGCCGAAGGCCAGGCCTTCATGGCCAAATGGCGCAACCGCAAGCAGCCTTAAGCTTCGCCCAGCGGACGCAGGCGATATTGCGGCGGCAACTGCTCGAAGCCACTGATGGTGGTGTTCAAGCTCTTCCAGCGGCCATCCTTGATGCCGTAGATGCAGCCATGGATCGACAGGCTCTGCCCACGGTGCCAGGCGTTTTGCACAATGCTGGTGTGACCGACGTTCGCCACCTGCTGAATCACGTTCAACTCGCACATACGGTCGACGCGCTCTTCTTCAGTCGGCAACTGCGCCAGCACGTCACGGTTTTCGTAGTAGAGGTCACGGATGGTGCGCAGCCAGCCGTCGATCAGGCCGAACTGGCGGTCCTGCATCGAGGCGCGTACGCCGCCGCAGCCATAATGGCCGGTGACCAGGATGTGTTTGACCTTGAGCACGTCCACCGCGTACTGGATCACCGACAGGCAATTCAAGTCAGTGTGCAGCACCACGTTGGCCACGTTGCGGTGCACGAACAGATCGCCCGGCAGCATGCCGACGATCTCGTTGGCCGGTACACGGGCATCGGAACAACCGATCCACAGGTACTCGGGGGTTTGCTGGCGGGCCAGCTTGGCGAAGAATTCGGGATCTTCCTGTTTGATCGCATCCGCCCAGCGTTCGTTGTTATCAAGCAGGTCTTGTAGTTCGTTCATCAGGGAAAGCCTCAGGAATGATGCGCAGGTTTGTGACTGACATCCTTTCGTCCAGGTCACGCTTGGCGCGAATTAGCTTGAATCTTTGGGCCGCGACACCTGTCCACACACTATAAGCCCCACAGTATGAGGATTGGCCATGACTGAATCACGACGTCCCTACGGCGCCACGCAGCCGGAACCGATTGATGATAATGAGGACCGCATGGGTTCGATGCGCGAGCTGGACTTTGATAAGGACACACCGACGGCGCAGCGCGGTGATGAATTGACCCCGGAAACGCTGACCCCTGAGAGCGGGGCGCGGGATGCGCTGGAGGAAGGGGATGATGACGCGGCGGATTATGACCTGAGCATTGTCGATGAAGATGAGATTGGCGGCGGGAATGGGTTGGATGAGGCCGAATTGGCCGATATTGACCCGGTAGACGGCAACCGCTGACACAGCGCACAACTCATTGTGAAGCTGGCTTGTGTGGGAGCTGGCTTGCCTGCGATGCAGGCGACTCGGTTTTCCTGTGACACC
>NZ_JANLGL010000127.1:0-17758 GCF_024655625.1 Pseudomonas sp. 18.1.10 | reverse complement strand
TCAGTCGAATCATCTGTGACTGACATACCGCATTCGCGAGCAAGCCCGCTCCCACATTTGTTTTGTGGTGAGGCTGAAAAATCAGCGCTGATGTACTAGCGCGCCCGCCGCATAGGTCTGCAACACCGTCCGATCATCCCCCAGCGTCATCAACACAAACAACGTCTCGGCAATGTCATTGGCCTGCTTCAAGCGATAGCTCAACAGCGGCGTAGCGTTGTAGTCCAGCACCAAAAAGTCCGCATCCGTGCCCGGCTGCAACGTGCCGATCTTGTCTTCCAGGCGCAGCGCCCGCGCACCGCCCAATGTGGCGAGATACAGCGACTTGAACGGGCTCAACCGCGCGCCCTGCAACTGCATGACCTTGTAGGCTTCGTTCAAGGTTTGCAGCAGCGAGAAGCTGGTGCCGCCGCCCACGTCCGTGCCCAGTCCTACATTCAATTTGTGCTTTTCCGCCATCGGCAGGTTGAACAAACCACTGCCGAGGAACAGGTTTGACGTCGGGCAGAACGCCACGGCGGAACCGGTCTCCGCCAACCGCGCGCACTCGTCGTCACACAGGTGTACGCCGTGGGCAAACACCGAGCGCTCGCCGAGCAGTTGGTAATGGTCGTACACATCCAGGTAGCCGTTGCGTTCAGGGAATAGCTCTTTTACCCACTCGATTTCCTGCTTGTTCTCACTGATGTGGGTCTGCATGTACAGGTCCGGGTATTCCCCCAGCAGTTGCCCGGCCAGCGCCAGTTGTTCCGGGGTGCTGGTCGGTGCAAAGCGTGGCGTGACGGCGTAGTGCAGGCGGCCCTTGCCGTGCCAGCGCTCGATCAGCGCCTTGCTTTCCTGGTAGCCGGATTCGGCGGTGTCGGTCAGGTAGTCCGGGGCGTTGCGGTCCATCATCACCTTGCCGGCGATCATGCGCAGGTCGAGCTTTTCGGCGGCTTCAAAGAATGCGTTCACCGACTGCGGATGCACGCTGCCAAACACCAGCGCGGTGGTGGTGCCGTTGCGTAGGAGTTCCTTGATGAAGATGTCCGCAACTTCCTCGGCGTGGGCCTTGTCGGCGAATTGGCTTTCACACGGGAAGGTGTAGGTGTTGAGCCAGTCCAGCAACTGCTCGCCGTAGGCGCCGACCATGCCGGTCTGCGGCAGGTGGATATGGGTGTCGATCAGGCCGGGGGTTATCAGGGCGTCCTGATGATGGGTGACGTCGATATCGGCAGGCAGGGTCGGCAGCAAATCGCTGGCATGGCCGACGGCGCTGATCTTGCCGTTTTCGATCACCAGCAGGCCGTCTTCGAAATACTCATAAGAGGCTTCGATGCCCACTTCGGCGGGGTCGGCGATGCTGTGCAGAATGGCGGCACGGTAGGCTTTGCGAGTCAAAGGCATGGTCGTCTCAATTCAAATGGCTTGGCTGCGACGCGACGCCGGCAGCAGTTTGGCAATAGGTTCGGCACTCGCAGTGTGCTGGCCGAAATTGGCGTTATAGGTGGCGATGATTTCGCCGGCGATGGAAATCGCGATCTCCACCGGCAGTTTGCCCTTCACCTCGGTGAGGCCCATGGGGCAGCGCATGCGTTGCAGCTGCGCGGCGTCGAAGCCGCGGTCACGCAGGCGATGTTCGAACTTGACCCGTTTGGTCTTGGAGCCGATCAGGCCGAAGTAGGCGAAGTCATTGCGCTTGAGCAGGGCGGCGGTGAGTTCCAGGTCCAGCGCGTGATTGTGGGTCATGACGATGCAGTAACTGCCCACCGGCAGGTCGGCAATTTCATCGACCGGCTCTTCGCTGACGATTTTACGCACGCCTTCGGGGATATGTGCTGGAAACTCCTGTTCGCGGGAATCGATCCAGCGCACCCGGCACGGCAGGCTGGCCAGCAACGGCACCAACGCACGGCCGACATGGCCGGCGCCAAACACCGCGATCTGTGCCTGCACCTGGCCCATGGGTTCGAACAGCAGCACAGTCACGCCGCCGCAGCACTGGCCGAGGCTCGCGCCCAGGCTGAAGCGCTCCAGATGGGTGTTCTGCTGGCCACGCACGAGCATGTCCCGGGCGATTTGCATCGCCTTGTATTCCAGGTGCCCGCCGCCGATGGTGTCGAAGGTCTGGGCGGCGCTGATGACCATCTTGGAACCGGCGTTGCGCGGGGTGGAGCCGAGTTCTTCGATGATGGTTACCAGTACGCAGGGTTCGCCGCTGGTTTGCAGGTGGGCGAGGGCGCTGATCCAGTTGTTCATGTCTACCTCAACATTTCTGTTGTCAGTCAGGCCGTCTTCGCGAGCAAGCCCGCTCCCACATTTGGAATGCATTCCCCTGTGGGAGCGGGCTTGCTCGCGAAGGCAGCGCCTCGGTCTAGAGCGAAGCCATCTCGGTATCAGCCTCAACCACCTTCGCCGCATTCAACTGGCGCATTTGCTCACAGCCCCAAAGCACCCGCTCCGGCGTCGCCGGCGCATCGATCTTCGGCTGGTGGCGATAGTCACCCAGACTCGCCACCGCATCCTTGATCGCACACCACGAGGCAATCCCGAGCATGAACGGCGGCTCCCCCACGGCCTTGGAATGGAACACCGTGTCCTCCGGGTTCTTGCGGTTTTCCACCAGCTTCACCCGCAGGTCCAGTGGCATGTCCGCCACCGCCGGGATCTTGTAGCTGGCCGGGCCGTTGGTCATCAGCTTGCCCTTGTTGTTCCACACCAGCTCTTCCATGGTCAGCCAGCCCATGCCCTGGATAAACCCGCCTTCCACCTGGCCGATGTCGATGGCCGGGTTCAGCGAGGCGCCCACGTCGTGGAGGATGTCGGTGCGCAGCATCTTGTATTCGCCGGTCAGGGTATCGACGATCACTTCGCAGCACGCCGCGCCGAAGGCGAAGTAGTAGAACGGCCGCCCACGGGACTGGCTGCGGTCGTAGAAGATTTTCGGGGTCTTGTAGAAGCCGGTGCTGGACAACGACACCTGGGCGAAATACGCCTGCTGGATCAGCGCCTCGAACGTGAGGATCTGCTCACGCACGCGCACATGGCCGTTGTGGAATTGCACATCCGCTTCGCTCACATCGAACTTGCGCGCGGCGAATTCCACCAGGCGCTGCTTGATGATTTCGGCGGCGTTCTGCGCGGCCTTGCCGTTCAGGTCGGCGCCGCTGGACGCGGCGGTGGGCGAGGTGTTGGGCACCTTGTCGGTGTTGGTGGCGGTGATCTGCACGCGGTCGATTTCCACCTGGAACACTTCGGCCACCACCTGCGCGACCTTGGTGTTCAAGCCCTGGCCCATCTCGGTGCCGCCGTGGTTCAGGTGGATGCTGCCGTCGGTGTAGATGTGGATCAGCGCACCGGCCTGGTTGAGGAAACTGGCGGTAAACGAAATGCCGAATTTCACCGGGGTCAACGCCAGGCCTTTTTTCAGGATCGGGCTGTGGGCGTTGTACAGGCGGATCGCTTCGCGGCGCTCGGCGTATTGGCTGCTGGTCTCCAGCTCGGCGGTCATCTCTTCGAGCAGGTTGTGCTCGACGGTCTGGTAGTAGTGGGTGACGTTGCGTTCGGTCTTGCCGTAGTAGTTGACCTTGCGCACTGCCAGCGGATCGAGGGCCAGGTGACGAGCAATGGCGTCCATCACTTCTTCGATGGCGACCATGCCTTGCGGGCCGCCGAAACCGCGATAGGCGGTGTTGGACGCGGTGTTGGTCTTGCAGCGATGGCCGTTGACCGTGGCATCGCCCAGGTAATACGAGTTGTCGGAATGAAACATCGCGCGGTCGACAATCGAGTTGGACAAGTCCGGCGAGCAACCGCAGTTGCCGGCCAGGTCGAGGTTGATCCCGTGCAGGCGGCCAGTGTCGTCAAAGCCCACGTCGTATTCGATATAGAAGGGGTGACGCTTGCCGGTCATCAGCATGTCTTCGACGCGCGGCAGGCGCATCTTGGTCGGCTGGCCGGTAAGGCGCGCCACCACCGCGCACAGGCACGCGGGGCTGGCGGCCTGGGTTTCCTTGCCGCCGAAACCGCCGCCCATGCGGCGCATATCCACGACGATTTTATTCATCGACACGTCCAGCACTTCGGCCACCAGTTTTTGCACTTCGGTGGGGTTTTGCGTGGAGCAGTAGACGATCATGCCGCCGTCTTCGGTGGGCATCACCGAGGAGATCTGGGTCTCCAGGTAGAAGTGTTCCTGGCCGCCAATGTGCAGGGTGCCCTGGATGCGGTTTTTCGCCGACGCCAGTGCGCTGGCTGAATCGCCGCGTTGGTGGGTGTGGCTGTCGAGCACGAAGTGTTTCTTGCGGAAGGCCTCGACCACGTCCAGCACCGGTTCGAGGTCTTCGTATTCGATCACCGCCGCCATCGCGGCTTTGCGTGCGGTTTCCAGGTCGCGCGCGGCGACGGCGAGTACGACCTGGCCGACGAACTGTACGGTGTCGATGGCCAGCAACGGATCGCCAGGCATCAATGGGCCGATGTCTTTCAGGCCGGGCACGTCTTCGTGAGTGATCGCGATGCGCACGCCTTCAAACGCGTAGCAGGGCGCGGTGTCGATGCTGATGATGCGGGCGTGGGCGCGGTCGGACATGCGCGCATACAGGTGCAGTTGGTTGGGGAATTCCAGGCGGTCATCGATGTACTGCGCTTCGCCGGAAACGTGCTTGGCGGCGCTGTCATGCTTGACGCTGCGGCCCACGCCGGAGGTGAGGTCCTGGGCGAACAGCTCGGCCAGTTCGGCTTGGGTTTTAACGACGGCGTGATGGTTAGACATAAGCGGTCACCCGAGTCTCGATGTGCGGCGTTTGCAGTTCGATGAAGTATTTGCGCAGCAGGTTCTGCGCGCTGAGCAGGCGGTATTCCTTGCTGGCGCGGAAGTCCGACAGCGGGGTGAAGTCCTCGGCCAGGGCGGCGCAGGCTTTCTCCACGGTGGCGCTGTTCCAGGTGGCGCCGACCAGCACGGCTTCACAGCTTTTTGCGCGTTTTGGCGTGGCAGCCATGCCGCCAAAGGCCACGCGGGCTTCGCGGATCACGCCGTTGTCGATCTGCAGGTTGAACGCGGCGCAGACGGCGGAAATATCGTCGTCCAGGCGCTTGGACACCTTGTAGGCGCGAAACAGTGCGTGGCCCTTCGGTACGATGATCTTCTCGATGAATTCGCTGTCCTGGCGTGCGGTGACGCGGTAGTCGATGAAGTAGTCTTCGAGCGCCAGGGTGCGCCGGGTGTTGCCCTTGCACAGCACGATCTGCGCACCGAGGGCGATCAGCAGCGGCGGCGAATCGCCGATTGGCGAGGCGTTGCCGATATTGCCGCCGAGGGTGCCCTGGTTGCGGATCTGCAAGGAGGCGAAGCGGTGCAGCAATTCGCCGAAGTCCGGGTATTCGTGGTGCAGCGCGGTGTAGCAGTCGGAGAGGGCGGTGGCGGCGCCGATTTCCAGGCGGTCGGCGAAGTCGTCGATGCGCTTCATCTCTTCGATATTGCCGACGTAGATCATCACCGGCAGCGTGCGGTGGAACTGGGTGACTTCCAGCGCCAGGTCGGTGCCGCCGGCCAGCAGGCGGGCTTGCGGATAGGAGTCGTAGAGGTCGGCCAAGTCGGCGACGGTGAGCGGCACCAGGCAGCGTTTGTCGCCGCTGTTGAGTTCACCGGTTTGCGTCGGCGCGATGGCTTTGAGACGGGCGATGGTGTCGGCCTGGCGGCTGTCGAACTGATCCTGCGGCTTGTTGCAGCAGGCCTGTTCGGCGGCGGCGAGGATCGGCCGATAACCGGTGCAGCGGCACAGGTTGCCGGCCAGGGCTTCGTGGGCTTTCTGGGTGTCGGGGGCGTCGCTGTTCTTTTGCAGGGCGAACAACGACATCACGAAACCGGGGGTGCAAAAGCCGCATTGCGAGCCGTGGCACTCGACCATGGCCTGTTGCACGCTGTGCAGTTGGCCCTGGTGCTTGAGGTCTTCGACGCTGATAAGTTGCTTGCCGTGCAGGGACGAGACGAACGTCAGGCACGAGTTGAGGCTGCGGTAACGAATCTGCTCGGTGCCTTGCGCATTGGTGTGCAGCTCGCCGACCACGACGGTACACGCACCACAGTCGCCGCTGGCGCAGCCTTCCTTGGTACCGGATTTGCCCAGGTGCTCACGCAAGTAGTTGAGCACGGTGAGATTGGGGTCCAGGGCGTGCTCGCTACGGAGTTCCTGGTTAAGTAAAAACTGGATCACGGAAGGCCTCGCAGACTCATTATTGTTGTTAACCGCTTTGCGCCGAATCTAGTCATCTCTGACTTTTCGGTCAACGATTTTCTGACCAGAAGGTCAAGAAAATCCGGTCGCAACACTTTCAATTATGGTCCAGTCTTCTGGAACCGGCGTTTTCAGGGGCTTTTGAGTTTTCAGCTGTGCTTATTCCGTGCCAAATTCGCCACGGTGGGCGTAGCGCCATCAGCGGGCCAATGCGCTACACTGCCGCGCTTGTATCGATAGAAGATTTTGAAGGTAAAACATGACGTTCAAGGCGCCGGACAGCCTCGCCGAGCAAATCGCTCACCACCTCGCCGAACGCATCATTCGCGGCGAACTCAAGCCTGGGGAGCGGATCCAGGAGCAAAAGGTCACGCTGGCGCTTAATGTCAGCCGTGGTTCCGTGCGCGAAGCCTTGCTGATCCTCGAACGCCGCCACCTGATCGCGATCCTGCCGCGCCGTGGCGCCCACGTCACCGAACTCACCGCGCACAAGGTGCAGAGCCTGTGCACGCTGATGGGCGAGTTATACATCCTGCTCGGCAATGCGGTCGCCCAAGGCTGGCAGACCCAGGCCGACATGGCGCCGTTCGTGCAGATCCAGCAGCGCCTGGTGACGAATTTCGAGCGCCAGGACATCCGCGCCTTCGTCGAAGAAAGCTTCAACGTGATGCGCGCCGCGTACCCCTTCGCCAACAACCCGTACTTGCAGGAAACCGTGGAAAACCTGCAGCCGGCGATGAACCGCGCCTATTACCTGGCCCTGGATCAGCGCAAGGCGTCCATGAGCGAATACCTGGTGCTGTTCGAGCAATTGCTCGCAGCCGTCCTCGCCCGTGACCTGCCACAGATCCGCCAGGTGTTGTCGGCTTACGGCGAGCGCAGCTGCTCGTTGGTCATTGCTGCGTTGGCGGACGCCTAAACGTGCGGCTCAAGTGCATCAAACTGGCGGGGTTCAAATCCTTCGTCGACCCGACCACGGTGAACTTCCCCAGTAATATGGCGGCGGTGGTCGGGCCCAATGGTTGCGGCAAGTCGAACATCATCGACGCCGTCCGTTGGGTGATGGGCGAGAGCTCGGCCAAAAACCTGCGCGGCGAGTCGATGACCGACGTCATCTTCAACGGCTCCACCAGCCGTAAGCCGGTGAGCCAGGCCAGTATCGAACTGGTGTTCGACAACTCCGATGGCACCTTGATTGGCGAGTACGCGGCCTACGCGGAAATCTCGATTCGCCGCAAAGTGACCCGCGACAGCCAGAACAGTTATTTCCTCAACGGCACCAAGTGTCGCCGTCGGGATATCACCGATATTTTCCTCGGCACCGGCCTGGGCCCGCGCAGCTACTCGATCATCGAGCAGGGCATGATCTCCAAGCTGATCGAAGCCAAGCCCGAAGACCTGCGCAACTTTATCGAGGAAGCGGCCGGCATCTCCAAGTACAAGGAGCGCCGCCGCGAGACCGAAAACCGCATCCGCCGCACCCACGAAAACCTCGCCCGCCTCACCGACCTGCGCGAAGAGCTGGAGCGCCAGTTGGAGCGCCTGCACCGCCAGGCCCAGGCGGCCGAGAAGTATCAGGAATACAAGGGCGAAGAGCGCCAGCTCAAGGCGCAACTGTCGGCCCTGCGCTGGCAGGCGCTGAACGAGCAGGTCGGCCAGCGCGAGGCGATCATCGGCACCCAGGAAATCAGCTTTGAAGCGCTGGTGGCCGAACAGCGCAATGCCGATGCCAGCATCGAACGCCTGCGTGACGGGCACCATGATTTGTCCGAGCGCTTCAATCTGGTGCAAGGGCGGTTCTATTCGGTGGGCGGCGATATTGCCCGCGTCGAGCAGAGCATCCAGCACGGCCAGCAGCGCCTGCGCCAGTTGCAGGACGATCTCAAGGAAGCCGAACGCGCGCGCCTGGAGACCGAATCCCACCTGGGCCACGACCGCACCTTGCTGCTGACCCTTGGCGAAGAGCTGGACATGCTCACCCCCGAGCAGGAAGTCACCAGCGCCGCCGCCGAAGAAGCCGCCGCCGCCCTGGAAGAATCCGAAAGCACCATGCACGGCTGGCAGGAGCAGTGGGACACGTTCAACCTGCAATCCGCCGAGCCGCGCCGCCAGGCCGAGGTGCAGCAGTCGCGCATCCAGCAACTGGAAACCAGCATGGAGCGTTTGGCCGAGCGCCAGCGCCGCTTGCAGGAAGAGCGCGTGCTGCTCGCCGCCGACCCGGAAGACGCGGCGATCATGGAGCTGAGCGAGCAACTGGCCGAAAGCGAAATGACGCTTGAGGAGCTGGAAGCCAGCGAAGAACAACAAGTGGAGCGCCTGGAGCAATTGCGTCAGCAACTGCAACAGGCGACCCAGGCACAGCAGCAGGCCCAGGGCGATTTGCAGCGGCTTAACGGCCGGCTCGCCTCCCTTGAAGCGTTGCAACAAGCGGCGTTGGACCCCGGCACCGGCACCGCCGAATGGCTGCGCGACCAGCATCTGGCCGAACGCCCGCGCCTGGCCGAAGGTTTGAAGGTCGAAGCGGGTTGGGAGCTGGCGGTGGAAACCGTGCTCGGCGCCGACCTGCAAGCCGTGCTGGTGGACGATTTTGGCGGCTTCGACCTGGCCGGTTTTACCCAGGGCGACCTGCGCTTGCTCAGCCCTGCTGCCGATGGCCAGCGGGTGCCCGGCAGTTTGCTGGACAAGGTCGAAGCGGCGATTGATCTGTCGCCGTGGCTGGGCCAGGTCAAGCCGGTTGAATCACTTGAACAGGCCCTGGCCCAGCGCAGCCAATTGGCAGCCGGCGAAAGCCTTATCAGCCGCGATGGTTACTGGGTCGGCCGGCACTTCCTGCGGGTACGCCGCGCCAGCGAAGCGGAAAGCGGCGTATTGGCCCGTGGCCAGGAAATCGTCAGCCTGATCGCCGAGCGCGAAGAACGCGAAGCAACGCTGGAAAGCCTGGAAACCCAACTGCAAACCCTGCGCGCCACCCAGCGCCAGCAAGAAACCGGTCGCGAACACCTGCGCCGCCTGTTGCAGGACGAAGCGCGTCAGCAAGGTGAACTCAAGGCCCAGCTCTCCGCGAGCAAGGCCAAGGCCGAACAGCTGACCCTGCGCCGCACCCGCCTCGACGAAGAAGTCGCCGAGATGGGCGAGCAGCGCGCCCTGGAGCACGAACAGATCGGCGAAGCGCGCCTGCAGTTGCAGGAAGCCCTCGACAGCATGGCCCTCGACACCGAGCAGCGCGAACTGTTGCTGGCCCAGCGTGACAGCCTGCGCGAACGCCTCGACCGCGTGCGCCAGGAAGCCCGCCAGCACAAGGACCATGCGCATCAATTGGCGGTGCGCTTGGGCTCGCTCAAGGCCCAGCACGCGTCCACCGCCCAGGCCCTTGAGCGCCTGGAGATGCAGTCCGAACGCCTCACCGAAAAACGCGAGCAACTGAGCCTCAACCTGGAAGAGGGCGAAGCGCCGCTGGAAGAGTTGCGCCTCAAGCTCGAAGAGTTGCTCGACAAGCGCATGACCGTCGACGAAGAACTCAAGACCGCGCAAATCGCCCTGGAAGACGCCGACCGCGAACTGCGCGACGCCGAGAAACGCCGGACCCAGGCCGAGCAGCAATCCCAGTTGATCCGCGGCCAGCTCGAACAACAACGCATGGAATGGCAAGCCCTGACCGTGCGCCGCAAGACCCTGCAAGACCAGTTGCTGGAAGACGGCTATGACTTGCACGGCGTGCTCAACACGTTGACCACCCAGGCCAACGAAAAAGACGCCGAAGAGGAACTTGAGCGGATTGCCGCGCGTATCCAGCGCCTTGGCGCGATCAACCTCGCGGCCATCGACGAATACCAGCAACAATCCGAGCGTAAACGTTATCTGGACGCGCAGGACGCCGACTTGGTCGAAGCCCTGGACACGTTGGAAAACGTGATCCGCAAGATCGACAAGGAAACCCGCAACCGCTTCAAAGATACCTTCGATCAGATTAATAGCGGTTTACAGGCGTTATTCCCGAAAGTTTTCGGTGGTGGCAGCGCTTACTTGGAACTGACGGGCGAAGATCTACTCGATACAGGGGTAACGATCATGGCGCGGCCCCCGGGCAAGAAGAACAGCACCATCCATTTGTTGTCCGGCGGCGAAAAAGCCCTGACCGCATTGGCCCTGGTATTTGCCATCTTCAAGTTGAACCCGGCGCCGTTCTGCATGCTCGATGAAGTTGACGCGCCGCTGGATGACGCTAACGTTGGACGCTATGCACGACTGGTCAAAGAGATGTCCCAGACCGTGCAGTTCATCTATATCACCCACAATAAGATCGCCATGGAAATGGCTGACCAGTTGATGGGCGTGACGATGCATGAACCGGGTTGTTCGCGTTTGGTGGCGGTGGATGTGGAAGAAGCGATGGCGATGGTGGAATCCTGACCCAGGCTTCGAAAGAGAATTTTCAGCAGGATGTAAGGTGTTTTACCGGTCTGGCAAAGATGGCCTAACGACATAATTGTTCAAGGCATTTTGACAGACGGTGTAAAGTTATCTTTGGTCGTGCTAGTTTAATGTCAATTTTTCGTGTGCGTGGGCAAAACGTCAGTCAGAACATAGAGTTGGCGCCACGTTTTAAAGCGGTTTGCACGGTGCTAAACCCCTTATTTTTCAGCATTTTTTATTAGAGGCACGGGATTACATGGAAATCGGTCTGCGCGAGTGGCTGATCGTCATCGGCATTATTGTCATTGCCGGTATTCTTTTTGATGGCTGGCGCCGGATGCGCGGCGGCAAGGGCAAGCTTAAGTTTCGCCTGGACCGCAACCTGTCCAACCTGCCAGACGACGACGGCGCCGCCGAGCTGCTGGGGCCGCCCCGTGTGCTGGATACCCATAAGGAACCGCAACTGGACGAGCACGACCTGCCGTCGATGAGCGCGCCGTTGCGTGAGGCGCGCGAGCCGTCGTCCAAGCGTGGCAAGCGTGCCAGCGCCGCTGTGGCCGAGCCGCATCAGGGCGACCTGAACCTCGACGTCGATGATGGCCCGAGCTTCAGCAGCCGCGATGATGACTTCCCGGATGAAAACGTCGGCAAGACGGCGCCGCGCCAATCGGTCAACGACCAGCCGGCCGCGGAAGAAGTGCTGGTAATCAGCGTGATCTGTCGCGACGCCGCCGGTTTCAAAGGCCCGGCGCTGTTGCAGAACATCCTCGAAAGCGGCCTGCGTTTTGGCGAGATGGATATCTTCCACCGTCACGAAAGCATGGCCGGCAACGGCGAAGTGCTGTTCTCCATGGCCAACGCGGTCAAGCCGGGCACGTTTGACCTGGACGACATCGACCTGTTCAGCACCCCGGCCGTGAGCTTCTTCCTCGGCCTGCCAGGCCCCCGTCACCCGAAACAAGCCTTCGACGTGATGGTGGCTGCCGCGCGCAAGTTGTCCCAGGAACTGAACGGCGAGCTCAAGGACGACCAACGCAGCGTCCTGACTGCGCAGACCATCGAACATTACCGTCAGCGCATCGTCGAGTTCGAGCGTCGCGCCCTGACACAAAAACGCTGAGTAGAATAAGCGCACCAACATTTGAGCAGCTTCGGCTGCTCTTTTGCTTTATGAGAGAACACCATGACCGCCGCCCACACCCGCATCCTCGAACTGCGCGCTGAACTGGATCAGCACAACTACCGTTACCACGTCCTCGACGAGCCGAGCATCCCGGACGCCGAGTACGACCGGTTGTTCCACGAGCTCAAGGCCCTGGAGGCCGAGCACCCGGACCTGGTCACGCGGGATTCGCCGACGCAGCGGGTCGGCAGTGCGGCGTTGTCGGCGTTCACCCAGGTCAAGCATGAAGTGCCAATGCTCAGCCTCGGCAACGCGTTTGATGAAACCACCATGCTCGAATTTGATCGCCGCGTGACCGAAGGCCTCGACCTGCCGGCCGGTGATCTGTTCGGCGGTGGCGCGGTGGTGGAATACAGTTGCGAACCCAAGCTGGACGGCCTGGCGGTCAGCCTGCTGTATCAGGACGGCGAGCTGGTACGCGGCGCCACCCGTGGCGATGGCACCACCGGCGAAGACATCAGTGTCAACGTGCGCACCGTGCGCAATATCCCGCTGAAACTGCACGGCAGCGGCTGGCCGGCGACCCTGGAAGTGCGTGGCGAAGTGTTCATGTCCAAGGCCGGTTTCGAGCGGCTCAATGCCTCGCAGCTGGAAGTCGGCGGCAAGACCTTCGCCAACCCGCGCAACGCCGCTGCCGGCAGCCTGCGCCAGCTGGATTCGAAGATCACCGCCAGCCGCCCGCTGGAGTTCTGCTGCTACGGCGTGACCACCGACATCAGCGACACCCACATCGGCAACCTGCAACAACTGCAACAGTGGGGCATGCCCATCAGCCATGAGCTGAAACTGGCCAAGGGCATTCAGGATTGCCTGGACTACTACCGCGACATCGGCGAGCGCCGCAACAGCCTGCCGTACGAGATCGACGGCGTGGTGTTCAAGGTCAACAGCATTGCCTACCAGCGCGAACTGGGCTTCCGCGCCCGTGAGCCGCGCTGGGCGATCGCGCATAAATTCCCGGCCCTGGAAGAACTGACCGAACTGCTCGACGTGGAATTCCAGGTCGGCCGTACCGGCGCCGTCACCCCGGTGGCGCGCTTGAAGCCAGTCAAGGTCGCGGGTGTGACCGTGTCCAATGCCACCTTGCACAACATGGATGAAGTGGCGCGCCTGGGCGTGATGATCGGCGACACCGTCATCATCCGCCGCGCCGGGGACGTGATCCCGCAAGTCGTCTCCGTGGTGCTCGAACGCCGCCCGGAAAACGCCCGCGCGGTGCCGATCCCCGAAAGCTGCCCGGTGTGCGGCTCCCATGTGGAACGCACCCAGCTGGTCAAACGCAGCAAAGGCAAGGAAACCGTCAGCGAAGGCGCGGTGTACCGCTGCGTCGGGCGCCTGGCGTGTGGCGCGCAGCTCAAGCAGGCGATCATCCATTTTGTCTCGCGCCGGGCCATGGACATCGACGGCCTGGGCGACAAGACCATCGAGCAACTGGTGGACGAAAAACTCATCGGCTCGCCGGCGGATCTCTACAAGCTCAAGTACGAGCAGATCATCGACCTGGAAGGCTTCGCCGACATCTCCAGCAAGAAGCTGATCGCCGCCATCGAAAACAGCAAGACACCGACCCTGGCGCGCTTTATCTATGCGCTGGGCATCCCCGACGTGGGCGAGGAGACGGCCAAGGTGCTGGCGCGCTCCCTGGCGTCCCTGGAGCGCGTGCAGAAGGCCTTGCCGGAAGTGCTGACGTACTTGCCGGACGTCGGCCTGGAAGTGGCGCACGAGATCCACAGCTTCTTTGAGGACAGCCATAACCAGGAGGTGATCGGCGCGTTGCTGTCACCGGAAGAATGCGGCCTGCAATTGCAGGATCAGGGCGACCTCAGCGCCGAGTTCGCCGCCAGCACCACCTTGGGCGGCTTGCTCGACAAGCTGCACGTGCCGAGCGTCGGCCCGGGTGCTGCGCAGAAACTCGCGGACAAGTTCGGCAGCCTCGAAGGCGTAATCCAGGCGGACTGGCTGGACATGCGCCAGGCGCTGCCGGAGAAGCAGGCCAAGGCCGTGCGTGAGTTTTTCGATAATGCCGACAACGCCAACCGCGCCCTGGCCATCGAGCAGCAGCTCAAGGACTTTGGCATGCATTGGCACAGCGAGAAGAAGGTCGTCGAAGGCTTGCCCGAGGCCGGTCACACCTGGGTGCTGACCGGCTCCCTGGAGCTGATGAGCCGCGACGTGGCCAAGGACAAGCTGGAAAGCCTCGGCGCCAAGGTGGCGGGCTCCGTCTCGGCGAAAACCCACTGCGTGGTGGCCGGCCCGGGCGCCGGCTCAAAACTGGCCAAGGCCAGCGAACTGGGGCTCAAGGTCCTCGACGAAGAAGCCTTCGTCGCCTTCCTCGCCAAGCACAACATCACCGTCTGATCGCGCCCTGTGGCGAGGGAGCTTGCTCCCGCTGGGCCGCGCAGCGGCCCCCTTGTAGGAAAACGGAACGATCTCAACCCGCAAATGATCTAGTCTCAGTCATCCAGGGGAGAGATCGCCATGTTCCGCTACTTCGAGCAGCTCAGTTCACGCATCGCCGCCCCCTTCGTGGCCGGGCCCTCTCGCGACGGCAAGGTGTGGCAATGCCGCTGCGGCCAATCCCTGTTCTTTCGCAACAGCCAATGCCTGGCCTGCCAGGCCCTGCTGGGCTATCAACCGCAACAAAGCCGGCTCGCCTCCCTGCAACCCGGCCCCGTGGTCGGCACCTGGCTGCAAGACGGCAATCTCGACGCCGGCGCCTTTCGCCGCTGCGCCAACCTCGACACCCCGGCCGCCTGCAACTGGCTGATCCCCGCCCACAGCACCGCGCCGCTGTGCGTGGCGTGCAGCCTCAACCGCACCATCCCCGACCTGTCTGTCGCGGAAAACCCCGAACGCTGGCGCAAAGTGGAGATCGCCAAGCGCCGCCTGGTGGCCCAACTCATCAGCCTCGGCTTGCAAGTGGTGCCCAAGAGCGTCGATGAAGACACCGGCCTGGCCTTCGATTTTGTCGGTATCGACCTGGAAGGCAACGCGCCCATGACCGGCCACGCCAACGGCCTGATTACCCTCGACATCAAGGAGGCCGACGACGCCCACCGTGAGAAAGTTCGCGTACAGATGCGTGAGCCATACCGCACCTTACTCGGGCATTTTCGCCATGAAGTCGGCCATTACTACTGGGACCGCCTGATCGCCAATACCCACTGGCTAGAACCGTTTCGCCACCTGTTCGGCGACGAGCGCGCCAGTTACGCCGATGCCCTCGACCAGCACTACCAGAACGGCCCGCGCCCCGACTGGCAACAGACCTGCGTCAGCGCCTACGCCACCATGCACCCTTGGGAAGACTGGGCCGAAACCTGGGCTCACTACCTGCACATGATGGATGCCGTCGATACGGCGCTGGGCTTTGGCATGAGCGCCCGCGAAATGGACCTGGATTACCAGCCGTTCCCCCTCAGCACCCTCTACGACCCCGAACACCCGGGCGGCGTGGCGTTCCTCTCGTTCGTCAACGCCTGGATCGAACTGGCCGGCATGCTCAACGAACTGTCGCGCAGCATGGGCCAGCCGGATTTCTATCCCTTCGTGCTGCCACCGGCAGTGATTGCCAAGCTGCACTTCATCCATCTGGTGATCCAGGAAGAGGGCGGAAGGGCAGATGAAGTCCTCCAGGCCCAGTGAAATGGCTTTTCTGTGGGAGCTGGCTTGCCTGCGATAGCATCACCGCGGTCTAACTGATACACCGAGGTGCCTGCATCGCAGGCAAGCCAGCTCCCACAGGGGGGCGGTGTACTGGCTGAGGCCGTGGGCAAGTGCTTGAACCGCCAGATGTTTTTATTCCAGCACCAACGGTTGTAACTTCCGATGAGATCGGTACAATGGCCCCGCTTGCCAAGAGGCAGGCGTCGTTATGGTGACCCCATCGGTCCCCCCGCAACGATTACCCGTGAACCTGGTCAGAGCCGGAAGGCAGCAGCCACAGCGGGAACATTGTGTGCCGGGGTGTGGCTGGTGGGGTTGCCTCCATAACGCTCTCCCTTGCAGTACCTCTTCTGCGTCAAATCAAAAAATCCTTTATATAGCCACCTGCACAACTTATTGCGCAGCGATGACGGCTGTCTCACAACTTTAAATTCCCCCACTTTACAAGCCAAAACCACCTTGTTAGTTTGCGCCGGCCGCTTGTTTCAGAATGTGACAAGTGCACGGAATTGATATTGAAGTGCTATCACTTCTTTAACTTACAAGGATGTCTGTGATGAAAAGCCTGCAAGGGTTGCCCCGTCTTATCAGTGCGTCGGTGGGCGCTCCCGGTAAAGCCCGCAACTTGCCCGCCGATGTGCAGTGCATCCAGTACTTATTTAATCTGATCATTCCCAAGCTGGGTTTTCCGCTGGCCGAGAACGGCAAGTGCGACGGCCAATTGGTGCAATGCATCAGCCAGTATCAGTTCCGCCATCTCAAGTACGCGCACCCCGATGGGGTGATCGATCCGACGGGCCGCACCTTCAACAGCCTGATTGAAGAAGCGGTGAAAGTGCCGGTGAAGGCCTTCCCGGCGATGCGCATCCCGAGCTTTCTCAATGTGTTCGGCAATAACTCGGGCGATGCAGTGCAGGCCACGGTCAATGTGTACCTGGACCGCATGCGCGCGATGGTCGAGGCCGAGCGGCGCAACCGCCAACTGGTGCTCCAGGCCACGTGCGACGGCGGCATGACCCTGACGGAAAGTGACTTCCAGAACGCCGCCAAGCAGTTGGGCAACGGCATCTCGGTCAATATCATCAAGGCGTTCGCCACGGTTGAATCGGGCGGGCGCTCGGGGTTCGGGCCGGCGAAGTTGCCGGTGATCGCCTTTGAAGGGCACCTGTTTCGCAAGTACACCAAACACATCTACGACCAGGCGCATCCGCTGCTGTCGTATCCCTATGTGCGCAAAGCCGGGCCGCAGTGGCAGGTCAACAACAAGGATCAGGTCAAGGCCTGGGAGACCATGGCCACCGCCTTTGCGTTGGATCAGGAAGCGGCGTTGATGTCGGCGTCATGGGGCATGTTTCAGGTGATGGGTTTCAACTTCGCGGCGTGCGGTTACAAGACGGTGTTCGAGTTTGTCGCGGCATTAAAGATTAATGCCGGCAGCCAACTAAGGGCGTTCCTGAGTTTTTGCAGTCAGAGCCCGACACTGATGAAGGCCATGAAGGACAAGGATTACGTGGCCATGGCGCGTAACTACAACGGCAAGGATTACGGCAACTATGACGTGCTTATCGAAAAAGCCTACAACGCCCTTGAAGGAAAAAAATAAGATGATCCGTGTTCTGACGATGGGTGTGTTGTCGTTGTGCGCCGTGGCCCCGGCGTTTGCGGGTGCGCCTGCGCTGCATTCGGGCATGTATGAAGGGCTGATGCTGGCGGTGACGCCCGAGCACCGGGTGGAAGGTTTTTACGCGGAAGAGCTGGGTGAGGGCGTCAGCCGATGTGCGTTCTACCTACAAGGCAACGGGAACGTACTGACCACCTGGCTCGTCGATGCCTACCCTGGCAGCGTGACACCGTCCACCGACGGCGTGACCTTGACCGTGGAGCAGGGCCGTCAGCATCCCGGTTGCATGAACGTGCTGATGCCGGAGATAGCCACGGGGCTGGATCTGACCCAGACCGCGAATAAACAGTGGATTGGCCTGGTGACGGTGTCCGTCGATAAGGTTTACCTGCTGAAAACCCCGGGGGCCAAGGCGGCCAAGCGTCCGTATATCGTCAAGGATGATGTGGTGGGCGTGCTGGCCGTGAAGGATGGCTGGGCGCAGGTTGAGTTTATCAATGCGCAGAATCGATCGTTTATTGGTTGGATCAGCGAGGGGCAGTACGCGCGTCTGGCGCCTCCGAAAAGCTGATCTCAACAACAACACACATCAAAAATGTGGGAGCGGGCTTGCTCGCGAATGCGGTGTATCAGAAACAGATGTGCTGACTGACCCACCGC
>NZ_JANLGL010000126.1:0-17799 GCF_024655625.1 Pseudomonas sp. 18.1.10 | reverse complement strand
TCAGTTAACGATGCATCGTCTGACACTCCGCATTCGCGAGCAAGCCCGCTCCCACACAAGCCAGCTCCCACATTTGCCCCGTTTCGCCTGATAGACTGCCCCCACTTCTCCCGCCGCGAGCCGCCCCCATGCTCCACGTGTTATTCAGCGTCTACCTGAAAATGCTGGTGCTCTACAGCCCGTTCTTCGTGCTGTCCTGCTTTATCAGCCTCACCCGTGGCTACTCCAACAAAGAGCGGCGGCGCCTGGCCTGGAAAGTCGCCTTGGCGACCCTGATTTCGAGCGTGTTGCTCTACCTGTTCGGCCGCGTGATTTTCAGTGTGTTCGGCATCACCGTGGATGCGTTCCGCATCGGCGCCGGCAGTGTGTTGTTCATCTCCGCCCTGGGCATGGCCCAGGGCAAGTCGGCGGTGCAGAGCGACAACGTGCAGCAGGACGTGACCATCGTGCCGCTGACCATCCCCCTCACCGTCGGCCCCGGCACCATCGGTGCGCTGCTGGTGATGGGCGTCAGCCAGCCCCACTGGGATGACAAGCTCACCGCCATCCTCAGCATCGCCCTGGCCAGCCTCACGGTGGGCGTGGTGCTGTACCTGTCCAACCGCATCGAACGCATTCTCGGTGACCAGGGCTTGCAGATTGTCAGTCGGTTGATGGGCTTGTTCGTGTGCGCCCTCGCCGCGCAAATCATCTTTACCGGGGTGCGCGGTTACCTGGTGCCTTAGATCCGGTATTTGGCGATCGCCAGCTGCACCTTGTCACCCGCGCTTTCGCGCATCAGCTGGATGGTTTTTTCGTTGACCACCGAGGTATTCAACACCAGGCAGGTCTGCCCGCTGAAGGCCTCGGAAGACGAGCTGTCCCACTCGAGAAACGGCAGGCCGACCTGCTTGCTCACGCCACGGGTGCTGTAGGTCACCAGCACCATCGTCACTTCGCCATCGGTCTGCGCGCACGACGCGAGGCCGAAGTCGCCCCCCTCCTGCACCGTGCTGTTGCGCTTGAACAGTTCAAAAGACGCCGGCGCCTGTTTCATGGCCTCCAGCGCATCTGCCGCCAACTTCGGCAACACCGCCAACAGCGGCGAGGCCAATGACGTCGAAGCCAGCATCGCGGCGATCATGTTCAGCGCCGCCAGTTGCACCGTCAGGCCCCGGCCGGAACGGGCGACCCGCTCAAAGCTGCTGCGCAGCGGCAGCCAGCCCAGGCTGACCATCACCTTGATAAATTCGTCGTACCACGCTTCGGTCCCTCGGTGGACCTTCAACACATCGCTGACATAACTGCTCGCCAGCAGATAACTTTTGCGAATGTATTCCCGATTCAACGCCGACATACCCTCGACGAACGAGATCACGCCGTTGTTGACCACCGCAGCATTACTGTCATCCGCCGTGTCCACCGGCAAAGAGCTATTCACTCCCGGCGAACCTGGCAGCTTGTAGGCGGCAATCAACTTGCGTCGTTTTGCACTGATGATCCTTTTGTGATGTCGCTCCATTTTTCAGTTCTCCACAAGCACCCCACATGGGGCTTGCCCTCACACTAGTCCAGTGCCCGCCGGACTTTCCAGGCGATAAACATGCCTCAGTGCGGCCCGCCAAAACCCAGCGCCCAGCAATAGCGCGGCGTCACTGCGGGCCTTCCGGGTTTCGCCGGCAAAAAAAGAAAAAGCCCCGAACCACCGCAGGTAAATCCCTGGGTCATTCGGAGCTTTCCGGTAGCCGTGAGGCTGTTTTCAGGAGGCGGGTTTCTCGCCGTACCAACGCGGCGTGTACACCCACTCCCCGCCACCGGCACGCGGGAACACGCAGGTAGTGGATGAGCCGATCAGCACCATCGTGCGCATGTCCACTTGCTCGGGCGTCAGTTGCCCAAGGGTGGTGACACGCAGGGTCTGGCCCGGACGCCCGATATCACGGCCCAGCACCACCGGCGTTTGCGGCGTGCGATGCAACGCGACGATTTCCAGGGCGCGCCCCAACTGCCACGGCCGCGCGCGCGAGATCGGGTTGTAGAACGCCAGCGCCAGGTCGGCCTGGGACGCAAGGTCCAGGCGCTTTTCGATGATCGACCAGGGCTTGAGGTTGTCCGACAGCGACATCACACAGAAGTCATGCCCCAACGGCGCGCCCGCCTGGGCAGCGGTGGCGAGGGAAGCCGAGACCCCCGGCAGGATCTGCAGGTCGACCTGATGCCACGCCGGATCACTGGATTCATGCAGCGCCTCGATCACCGCCGACGCCATGGCAAACACCCCCGGATCGCCGGACGACACCACCACCACCGAACGGCCTTGCGCCGCCAGCTCGAACGCGTGGCGCGCGCGCTGCATTTCTTCACGGTTATCGGTGCAGTGCTGCACCTGGTCGTCACGGAACGGCCCGGCCATGCGCACGTAGGTTTCGTAGCCGAGCACGTCGGTGCAGCGCGCCAGTTCGGCCTTCACCGCCGGCACCATCAGCTCGGCCGCGCCGGGGCCCAGGCCGATCACGGCGAGGCGGCCGCGCACACGCCCCACCCGGGACAGGTCCAACGGCTGTTCGGCCACATCGATCACGAGGTCGGCGTCCTGGCTGACGCGGGCAAACCGCAGCGGCACACCCAGTTCCAGCGCCGCGTCATGCAACGACGCTTCGGCCATCTGCGTATCGCTGGCCAACAGGCACGCCAGGGATTGCACGGCGATGCCCGCGTCATGCAACGCCGCGCGTACACGCTCGGCCAACTGCGCGCCCGGCTTGCAGGTCACGCTGACGGTCTTCGGGTAGATCAGCAATTCGTTGGCGGCCGGCACACGCTCGGCACTGCCCACATGAATCGCCAGGTGCGCCTGTTGATCCTGGGGCAAGTCGGCGTGGTCCAGCCACGGCGCCGCGCCTTCGATGCGCACGCTCGCGCCCGCCAGCAGGTCCGAGACAAAGCGCTTGCCCAGCGCCAGGTCGGCCAGCTCATAACCGCTTGGCGGGTTGAGCAGGCAGGTGCCGAAACGCAGCTCGCCACTGGTGGTGATCGCGGCAGCCACGTCGAGCGCAGCGGCAATCTCCCGCGCCATCACGTTCACACCGCCCAGGCCACCGAGCAGCGGCACCACGGCGCTGCCGTCTTCGGCCACGGCCAGCACGGCAGGCTCTTCGCCTTTTTCCAGCAGCAGGGGCGCCAGGGTGCGGATCACGATACCGGCGGCGCACAGCGCAATCAGCGGCGTGCCCTGTTGATACAGCTGACGCAGGGTCGCGCCGAATTCGCTGTAGGTCTGGTCCGCGCCTTCAACCCGAGCGGCCAAGCCGTGGATCAACGCACCCGGGTACACCTGCTGGATCTTGCGCGCAGTGGCCAGGCTGCCCTGGCCCAAAATGACAATCGCCGGCGTCATCACCCTTGCCACCGTTCACCGGGCACGATAATCAGCGAGAAGTACGGCGACGACGACGGGTCCACCTGATCCAGCGCCACGATCTTCTGATTGGCCATGGTGGCGCGCTCCACATACAACGCGCGCCCGGCCAGGCCGAGTTCCTCCAGCACCTGGCGCACTTTCGGGAAGTTGCGCCCCAGTTTCATGATGACCGCCGCATCGGCGTCCGCCAAACGGCGCTTGAGATCGTCATGGGGCAACACGCCCGAGAGCACCGACAGGCTCTGGTTGCGATACACCAGCGGCGCGCCGAGTACCGAGGCGCCGCCGAGCATCGAGCACACGCCGGGGATGACTTGCGCTTCGTAACGCTCGGCGAGGCGGTCATGCAGGTACATGTAGGAGCCGTAGAAGAACGGATCACCTTCGCAGATCACCGCCACATCACGGCCGGCGTCCAGGTGCGCCGCCACCTCCACACTGGCCGCGTCGTAGAAGTCACTGATGACTTGCTCGTATGACATCGGCGCCGGCAAGGCTTCGGTGGTCACCGGGTACACCAGCGGCATCAGGGTCTGCTGTGGCACCAAGTGGTCCTCGATGATGCCGAAGGCGTTGCCCTTTTTGCCCTTGGCCACGAAGTACGCCACCACCGGCGACTCACGCAGCAGGCGCAGGGCCTTGAGGGTAATCAGTTCCGGGTCGCCGGGGCCGACGCCCAGGCCGATCAAACGTCCGCGCGCCTGCATTATTCGACCTCCGTGGCCAGGGCATTCACCGCTGCGGCGGCCATCGCACTGCCGCCCAGGCGGCCCTGCATGATTACGAACGGCACGCCACGGCTGTCGGCCGCGAGCATCGCCTTGGATTCGGCGGCGCCGACAAAGCCCACCGGGAAACCGAGGATCAGCGCCGGTTTCGGTGCGCCGGCATCAAGCATTTCCAGCAGGTAGAACAACGCGGTCGGCGCATTGCCGATCACCACCACACTGCCTTCCAGGTGCGGGCGCCACAGCTCCAGGGCGGCAGCGGAACGGGTGTTGCCCAATTCGCGCGCCAGCTCCGGCACGCTGTCGTCGCGCAGGGTGCAGATCACTTCATTGTTGGCCGGCAGGCGCGCGCGGGTCACGCCTTCGGAGACCATCCGCGCATCGCACAAGATCGGCGCACCAGCGGCCAGCGCATCGCGCCCGGCCTTGCCTGCGCCTTCGGAGAATTGCAGGCCGTCAATGGCGTCGACCATGCCACAGGCATGAATCACCCGCACCGCGAGTTTTTCCAGGTCGGCCGGGATGCGCTCCAACTTGGCTTCCGCGCGAATAATGGCGAAGGAGTTGCGATAGATCTCCTGACCGTCGCGGATGTAATCAATCATCGGTGTTGCTCCGTGGGCGGGCGCGCAGCAAGGCGCCCGTCGCTTCAATAGAAAGGGCATGCGCGTGCAGCCGGCCGAAGCCTGGGTGGGCTGCATCGCGAAAATAGAGGTCGTAGTGGCCGGGGCTCACGGCCAGCAAGGTGACGGGCGCGGTGTGTGCGGCGGCGCAAGAGCGCGGGCAGCCGGACAGGTGCACGTCATGCGCGACTTGCAGGGCGGCCAGTTGCACCGCATCAGCCTTGGTGTCGGCCAGGGCCTTGCCGCAGCCGCTGGAACCGGTGCAGGCGGTCATGCGCGCCAGGGGTTGGTCGATTGAACACAGAAAGCCCAGCTGCATCAGGCGCTCGGTCACCGCGTGGGGCTTTTCCACATAGGGCAGCAGCACGCCTTGCCAAGGGGTGAAGCGCAACGTGCCGTCGCCGTAGTCGCTGGCCAGTTGCGCGGCGCCCTTGAGCATCGTCGCGTCCAGGCGGCCCAACGGTGCGAGGGCAGCCACGTAGAACTGATTTTTTTGCACCTGTGGATAAGTCCCGAGGTGCAGCAACTCGCCGCTGGGCGGGCGTTTGAAGCCGTCGGCCGGTAGCAGCGGCAGGCTGAGGTGGCTCAATAACTTATCCACAGCCAGATGACGCATGCGGGTTTGCGCTGGCGTGGCGAGGTCGAGGAATGCCTCCAGCACGGCCACCACCAGTGCATGGCCCTGCTCCAGCGGCACGGCGGCCAACGGCGCATCCAGCCCCGGGCAACCGGCCAGGCCGAACGCGAGCAGCGTCTGGCCATGGCGTACGAACGCCGACAACCACAGGTCATGGTGATGTTCGAGCATCGCCAGGTCTTCGCCGCCATCCAGTTGCACGGCGAACTTGGCCGACAGCTCATGGAAACGTGGATGGCTTTGCAGGGTAGTGAGGATCTGTTCGGCCAGCGGGCGCGTGTCGAAGAGCATCTGCGGGTCGATGCCGGCGCTGGGGCTGAGCATTAGGTTGCGCACATCGTCGCCAGCCGCGTTGTTGGGGCCCAGGTCGGCCGCCAGCAGCAGGGCGATCAACGCGCCCTCTTCGCTGCCGATCCCGCGAATCTGCAAATTGGCGCGGTTGGTCGCCTCGATCACCCCGCCCGCATAGGCCTGGGCCGCGTCCGCCACCGCGTGGGCTTGCGCGGCGGTGATGGAACCGCCGGCCAGTTTTATCCGGCAAATACCGCCGTCCAACGCCTGGACGATACGCAGCAACCCCGGACAAGCCGAGGGGCGCAAGGTATTCACAGCGGGCGTTGGGTTCACGGGGCTACCGGTTGACGGGTAAAGGCGCGGTATTATGCCTGCTTTGTCCGGCGGCATGAAAAGCCTGCCCGTCGGATGTCGCTCAAGGAATCTTTATGTCGCCCTGGCTGACGGTTGTAGGCATCGGTGAAGACGGCTTCAAGGGCCTGGGCCGCAATGCCCGGCACGCCCTGTTGCGCGCCACGCGGATTATAGGTGCTCAGCGCCAGTTGGACCTGTTGCCGGTGTGTATTCGTGGCGCACGCGAGGAGTGGCCGAGCCCGTTTTCCCTGGAACCGGTGCTGGCGCGGCGCGGTGAACCCGTGTGCGTGCTGGCCAGCGGCGACCCGATGTTCTACGGCGTGGGCGCGAGCCTGGCGCGGCAGGTAGCGGCGGATGAGCTGCTGATCCTGCCGGCGCCGTCGTCGGTGTCGTTGGCCGCAGCGCGCTTGGGCTGGCCGTTGCAGGAGGTGGTGACGCTGTCCGTGGTGGCGCGGCCGTTGGCGGCGCTGCATGCCCATCTGGCCAGTGGTGTGCGCTTGTTGGTGTTGAGCAATGACGGGGGCAGTCCGGCGGTGATTGCCGCGTTGTTGGCCGCGTGCGGGTTTGGGCCGAGCCGCATGTCTGTGTTTGAGCACTTGGGCGGCGCGGATGAGCGGCGCATCGATGGGCTGGCGGTTGATTGGCAACACGCGTCAGTCGCCGATTTGAACCTGGTCGCCATCGACTGCGTGGCCGACCCGCGGGCTGTGCGCCTGTCACGCCTGGCCGGCCTGCCCGATTCGGCGTTCAAACACGACGGCCAACTGACCAAACGGGATGTGCGCGCCATGACCCTCGCCCGCCTCGCGCCAATGCCCGGCGAACTGCTGTGGGACGTGGGCGCGGGCAGCGGTTCCATCGGGATCGAGTGGATGCGCGCACACCCGAGTTGCCGCGCCCTGGCGATTGAAGCCGACGAAGGTCGCCAAGGCCTGATCGAACACAACCGCGACGCCCTCGGCGTGCCCGGCTTGCAACTGATTCGTGGCAAGGCGCCGGATGCGCTGCACGGCCTGGAAGCCCCGGACGCCATCTTCATCGGCGGCGGCGTGACCCGTGCAGGCGTGCTCGACACCTGCTGGCAACAGCTGCGGCCAGGAGGACGGTTGGTGGCGAATGCCGTGACCCTGCAAAGTGAAATGACCCTGATGGACTGGCGCGCCCGGCATGGCGGCGAACTGACGCGCATCCACGTGGCCCAGGCGCAGCCGCTGGGGGACTTTGATACGTGGCGGCAGGCGTTGCCGATCACCTTGCTGGAAGTGGTCAAGCCGCTATGAAACGTATCTTGCTGCTGGGTGGCGTGACGGAAGCGTTGGCTATCGCCCGCACATTGGGCCCGGAACATATCTACAGCCTGGCCGGCGTTGGGCGCGTGCCGACCGACCTGACCTGCCAAGTGCGGGTCGGTGGTTATGGCGGCGCCGAGGGCTTGGCACAGTTTGTCCGGGATGAGGGCATCAGCCTGATTCTCGACGCGACCCATCCGTATGCGGCGCAGATCAGTCGCAATGCTGCCGAGGCCGCGCAGTTGAGCGGCGTGCCCTGCTGGGCCTTGCGCCGCCCGGCATGGCAGCCGCAGGCGGGGGATGATTGGCGGGAGGTGAGTGATTGGGCTTCGTTGATTGAAGCGTTGAAACCGTTCAAACGACCGCTGTTCACACTGGGGCGCGAGCCGTTGCAGCACCTTGATGAGATACCGCCGGAACAGTTCTGGACGCTGCGTGCGCTGGATGTGTATCCGGGGAATGAACGCTGCGAAGTGATTGGCGCGCGCGGGCCGTTTTTGATCGAGGATGAGCGGGTGCTGTTCGAACGGCGTGGGATTGATGTGCTGATCAGCAAGAACAGCGGCAGTACGGCGACGGAGCCGAAGCTGGAAGTGGCAAGGGAGCTTGGGGTGCCGGTATTGGTGTTGAAGCGGCCGGTGTTGGCGGCGGTGGATCGAGAGCTTTTGTCGCCTGCAGAAACAATCGATTCGTTGGCAGATTTCATGCGATAGATCAGGATCATCCGCCAGCCTCTATCCACTCTATTTGCTACCTCAAGGGACGGCGATGAACCCACAACATGAAGTGCTACACTCCAAAAACAGTTCAAGCCAGACTCAACTCAATTCAGGGGCTGACATGATAGAAGTAAAAGAAGCGGTGAAAGTTGCCAAGGCGGCGGCAAACGACTTTCTCGGGCAAGAGATCACGCTACAAGACCTGATGCTTGAAGAAGTTGAATTGAGCCCAGACAACAAAACATGGGCAATAACACTTGGATTCAACGACCCCAACGCTTATAAATATGAACGCTTGGGCGCGGTTTTGGCAGGGCAGATACATTCAAGAAAATATAAAACATTCATTATCGACTCGGAGACGGGTGAGTTTCGCTCGATGAAGATCCGCGAAATATGATGGATGCCTATATAAAGCAATACCGAAAAAGAGGAATTATTGTCGACACCAACCTGCTGCTCCTGGCCTTGATGGGTGGCACGTCCAGCATCATGGAGTTCAAGAGAACAAGCGGTTATACCGATGATGACTACAAGCTTCTGCTCAACGTTATTGATCAATTCGAAAAACTTGTTTCAACCCCTCATATTCTTGCAGAAGTCAGCAACCTGACAAATGGGCTGTATGGCAGCAAGCTGCACGACTTCTATGAAACGTTAAAACAGTCACTATCAACAATATTTGAAATCCATCACCCGGCCTCGGATATAAGTCGCGACTATGAACTGGCACCCTATGGCCTTACTGACGTGGGTATTGTCGCTGCCGCAAAAGATAATTATCTGGTTTTGACGGATGATCTTAGAGTGGCTGGTTTTGCTCATCAACATTGCGTGGATGTCGTGAACTTCAATCACATCCGCGAAGCGAGTTGGGAAGTCTAAGGCGCGATGCCATTGTGGGCGCTGGCTTGCCAGCGATGAGGCCCACATGTTCACTGCAAGTTTCAAAGGCCTCATCGGCGGCAAGCCGGCTCTTAAAGTGGAGAGGCGACGCGCACACGATCCGCGAGCAACTGCGCCAGCTCAATCAACTGCGCAACGCCGAGCAATTCCTCTCGTTTCGAGCCTTCCAGGTTAAATGCCAGATCGCAGCTCAGCGCATTGGCGGAGGCGAGCGTTTCGCTGAGGTTGACCAGCAGGTCTTCGGTGCAGATGCCGTCGGCAACGGTGAAGAGCCGGACGGGGGGATTGGGGGTGGGTTTGATCATTGTGAAGCTCCGGAGAAGTAAAAAGGAGCTGCCACTGATCGCCGCGACGCGATGGGGGTGGCAGCTGTACGCAGGTTCGCGGACCGATCCTCCAGAACACCGGCATACCCGAAGGTATCCCGCGCACAGCCGCCATAGCGCCGCACAGTAGACGATAAAAAAACGCCAACTGAAAGGAGGCAATGACGCTTCAACGTCTGGAGAAATCCGGGCCGCGACGCCCGGCCGCTGCGTTTGCAGCGGTGTACGGAGACTAGGGATTGAGTTTCCTAGGGGCAACCTTAAAGGCTTGTCGGAAATTTCTGCTTATTCAATTAACCCGCCTAACCGACACCCACTTGGCCTCGCCTCGAAAAGCCGAATCCCCCTACAAACCCTTCCGAACTAGCTGGCTAGCTCAGCCAAAAGCCCCCGCCCTAACCTCCCCGCTCGCGGTTTTGAGTCAACCAGCCGCAGTGGGGATGCCTGCTTTTGCAGCGCATCGTATCTTGCCAAGATGTATCCCAGGGAATACGATTCGAGATGATTGAATTTGATGAATCCGTTGAGTTTGTCAAATAGCTGGACGCCGTTCGAGATCCATTCGCAAAAGTGCGTGTTATCAAGAGAATACGCATGGCAGAAGCAGGTAATTTCGGTGACTGCGAACCCGTAGGTAACGGCGTGTCCGAAATGCGGATCCACTATGGTCCGGGGTATCGCGTTTACTTCACTCGTCGACACGCGGTGGTTTACCTCCTGCTGATCGGTGGTGACAAATCAACACAAGATCGGGACATCAAGCTTGCAAAACAACTGGCATTAAATCTTGGAAATGAGGACTGACTCATGAGCGAATCCTTTACCCGCTTCGACGCGGCAAAATACTTGAAAACCCCACTGGAAATGGCCGCGTATCTAGAGACCTGTTTCGAAGACGATGCAGGTGACGGACTGTTGATTCGCACCGCCTTGAACGACATCGCCCGCGCCCAAGGCATGACCCAAGTAGCCCGCGACGCCGGCCTCGGACGAGAAAGCCTATACAAAGCCCTATCCACCACTGGCAACCCCGAATTCGCAACTATCATGAAAGTCATGAAAGCACTGGGCCTCAAGCTTCACGCTACAGCGATCTGATAGCACTGCGACACCAAACCACACCACCCTTTTTTACTTATCCCCTACGATCAGGCTAAATACCCACCTGATCGTTTAACCCTACGGATTGTCCGCCATGGCCCGTCAACGCTTTGCAATCGCCTGGATCGCCTGCCTTGCAGTGCTGTTCAACGCCTTTGCCATGCCGATGGCCAGTGCGATGCAGCAATCCCAGGACCCGGTGCAGCAATTGTTGTGGGGCAGTTTCTGTTCCTCCAATGGCGCCACGCTCAAGACCATCGCCCTGGGCAAGCTGGACATTCCGGCACCGCAGCAGGACGATCATTCCACCATGCAGCATTGCTGGTGTTGCTCGGGCTCGGCGCCGTTGGTGGCGTTGCCGGGGCATGTGCCGCAGTTGTACCTCACCCAATTCAACACCTCACAGAGCTTGCCGCCGCCCCAGCTGCAAGGCCCGACGCCGCGCCAGCAATGGCCAAGCCTCAACCCGCGCGCCTCTCCAACGGCCTGATGTCTTCGCAAGTGAACTGCGTTTAGAACCGTTCTGGAGAACTGCCATGCTCAAATCTTCCCTGCTTCTGGCCGCGTTGTTGCTGCCGGTGTTCAGTGCTGCCAATGCCGACGACTACAAAACCGGCGACCTCGTGGTCAGCGAACCCTGGTCCCAGGAGTTGCCGCCAAATGCGCCGACTGTTGCCGCGTACTTTGTGATTCATAACACCGGCGAAACGCCGGATCGCCTGCTCGGCGTCGAGACGCCAGTGGCCGACAAGGCCGAGTTGCATGAGCACGTCATGCAGGGCGATTTGATGAAGATGCAGCAAGTGCCCAACGTCGCCGTACCGGCCAAGGGCGAGCTGACCTTCGCGCCGATGGCGTATCACGTGATGTTGCTGGGCCTCAAGGACCGCAGCCTGTTGGCCGACGGCAAGCAATTCCCGCTGACCCTCACCTTCGAAAAAGCCGGCAAGGTCGAGGTGCAAGTGTCGGTGCAAAAGGTGCCGCCAATGGCCGCCCACGAGCATAAACACGCCCACTAGGCCAACACTCGATGGGCGCCCCCCGCGCCAGGTTGTCGCCACATGCCCGTGTAACGCGCGGCAGTTGGATCAGCCTGTTCGCCATGCTGATGATCTTTATTGGTCCGCTGATTTCCCAAGCGATGCCGATGGATCATCACGCCGGTATGTCGACGAGCATGTCCATGGACATGCCGATGGACCACGGCGATTCCCATCACAAAAAAGCCCCTGACGAACACCACGCCCTCTGGGCCAAGTGCGGCTATTGCGACCTGCTCTACAGCTGCCCCGCCCTGCCCGGCGGCGTTTCCACGCTTACCCTCGGCGCTCCCCCGCCGGCCACCGCCCTTACCCCCGCCACGCGCCTGGGACATGCCCGGCAGAGCATCTTCCCCGGCGCCCGCAGCCGTGCGCCGCCCATCGTCCCGTAGGCACTTCACAGCGTTACTTCACCCCGGCCGACTTTAGACAGACAGCCGCAGGCTGCTGGCCGTGTTGTTTACGATTGATTGATGGAATTTGTCATGTCCAGGTTTACTGCTGACTCCCGTTTGGGATGTACCCCCGTGTTCGCCGTTCTGTGCGGCGCACTCTTGGTGCCACTGGCTCACGCCGATGAACACGAACTGAGCCCCACCGTCATCACCGCGATTGCCCCCAGCTCACCGCTGACCGTAATCACCAACCCCAAGGACCCGCGCCAGCCGGTGCCCGCCAGCGATGGCGGCGACTACCTCAAGACCATCCCCGGCTTCGCCCTGGTGCGCAACGGCGGCACCAACGGCGACCCGGTGCTACGCGGCATGTTCGGCTCGCGCCTGAATATCCTCTCCAATGGCAGCATGATGCTCGGCGCCTGCCCCGGGCGAATGGACGCACCCACCTCGTACATTTCCCCGGAAACCTACGACAAGCTCACCGTAATCAAAGGCCCGCAAACCGTGCTCTGGGGCCCGGGCGCCTCCGCCGGCACCATCCTGTTCGACCGTGAGCCAGAGCAGTTCGGCGAGTTGGGCACACGCCTCAACGCCAGCGTGCTGGCCGGCTCCAACGGGCGCTTCGACAAGGTCATCGACGCCGCCGCCGGTGGTCCGCTGGGCTATGTGCGGGTGATCGGCAACCAGGCCCATGCCGATGACTACAAGGATGGCAACAACGACACCGTCGCCTCGCGCTACGACAAGTGGAACGGTGACGTCGCCGTCGGTTTCACCCCCGACGCCGACACCCTGCTGGAACTCACCGCCGGCCGTGGCGATGGCGAAGCGCGCTACGCCGGGCGCGGCATGGACGGCTCGCAGTTCCTGCGTGAAAGCCTCGGTTTACGCTTCGAAAAGTCCAACATCGGCGAGGTGCTGGACAAGGTCGAGGCCCAGGTCTACTACAACTACGCCGACCATGTGATGGACAACTACAGCCTGCGCACGCCGTCGGGCACCGGCATGATGGCCGGGCCGATGGCGTCCAACGTCGACCGCCGCACCCTCGGCGCACGGATCAAGGCCACCTGGCGCTGGGCCGATGTGCAACTGGTCAGCGGCCTCGATGCGCAGACCAACGAACACCGCCAGCGCAGCAGCATGGGCATCGACACCTACAAGGACCTGCCCCGGGTCAAGGACGCCAACTTCCACAACTACGGCGTGTTCGGCGAACTCACCTGGTACGCCGCCGACCGCGAGCGCCTGATAACCGGCGCACGCCTGGACCGTGCGTCCGCCAAGGACTTCCGGCAAACCACCGGTTCCGCAATGATGAAGCGGCCCAATCCGACAGCCGACAACACCCGCGCCGACACCTTGCCGTCCGGCTTCGTGCGTTATGAACACGACCTGGCCGACAGCCCCACCACCCTCTACGCCGGCCTGGGCCATTCGGAACGTTTCCCGGACTACTGGGAGCTGTTTTCGCCGAACACCGGTGCAGCGGGTGCGGTGAATGCCTTCGACGGCGTGAAGCCGGAGAAGACCACCCAACTCGACTTTGGCGCGCAGTACAAATCCGCCGATCTCGAAGCCTGGGCCTCGGGCTACATCGGCCGGGTGCAGGACTTCATCCTGTTCGACTACAAGCCCGGGATGATGGGCACCACCTCCCAGGCGCGCAACGTCGACGCGCGCATCATGGGCGGCGAACTGGGCGCGGCGTACAAACTCACGCGCCACTGGAAAACCGACGCCACCCTCGCCTACGCCTGGGGCAAGAACAGCAGCGACGGTAAGGCCCTGCCACAAATGCCGCCGCTGGATGCGCGCCTGGGCCTCACCTACAGCGAAGACGACTGGAGCGCCGGCGCCTTGTGGCGGGTGGTCGCGGCACAAAACCGCATCGATCAGAACAAGGGCAACGTGGTCGGCAAGGACTACGACAAGAGCGGCGGTTTTGGCGTGTTCTCGTTGAACGCGGCGTACCGCATCAACAAAAACTTCAAGGTCAGCACCGGTGTGGACAACCTGTTCGGCAAAGCCTACGCCGAGCATTTGAACCTGGCCGGCAACGCCGGGTTCGGCTACCCGGCCAATGATCCGCAGGCCATCAAGGAGCCCGGTCGCACACTCTGGACCAAAGTTGATATGAGCTTCTAAAAGCTTCGCGAGCAAGCCCGCTCCCACAGTTGGAATGCATTTCAAATGTGGGAGCGGGCTTGCTCGCGAAGGCAGCCTGACTAACTACAATAAATTCAGCTTTGCGGAGCACCCCTGATGAGCACCCCAAACATCTCCTTCTACAACCTGGCCTGGCGCTGGCACTTCTACGCCGGCCTCTTCGTCGCCCCCTTCATGGTGCTGCTGGCCCTGACCGGCATCATCTACCTGTTCAAACCCCAGCTCGACCCGCTGATGTACGGCGACTTGCTCACCGTCCCGGCCGCCGAACACGCGCTGACCGCCGACGAGCAACTGCAACGCGCCAAGGCCGCCTACCCCCAGGCCGCCATCAGCCAATACCTGCCGCCCGCGACCGCCACCCGCAGCGCGCAGTTCGTGCTGCACGACAAGGGCCGCGAACTCACGGTATTCATCGACCCCTATCGCGGCACCGTCCTCGGTGAGCAAGACGCCAAATACAACCTGCAAGCCATCGCCCGCGCCCTGCACGGCGAGCTGATGATCGGCACCGTCGGTGACCGCCTGGTGGAACTCGCCGCCGGTTGGGGCGTGATGCTGGTGGTGTCGGGCGTGTACCTGTGGTGGCCGCGCGGCAAGTCGTCGGCCGGTGTGTTGTGGCCGCGATTGAGCAGTCGCGGCCGCGTGCTCTGGCGCGACCTGCACGCGGTCACCGGTTTCTGGGGCGCCGCGCTGTTGCTGGTGATGCTGCTCAGCGGCATGACCTGGACCGGCTTCTGGGGCAAGCAATACGCCGACCTGTGGAATAAATTCCCGGCCGCCATGTGGAACGACGTGCCGCAGTCAGACCAGCAGGCCCGCATGCTCAATACCGCGAGCCAACAGACCGTGCCCTGGGCCATGGAAAACACGCCGATGCCGATGTCCGGCGACCACGCCGAGCACATGAACCACGGCGCCCTGCACTCGGCGCCCGCCGCGCCAACGTTGCGCCTGCAACAGGTGGTGGATTTGGCCAACGCACGCAAGGTCGAGCCCGGCTACAGCATCACTTTCCCCACCACCGCCGAAGGCGTGTTCACCGTCGCGGTGTTCGCCGACGACCCGCGCAACGACGCCACCCTGCACGTGGACCAGTACACCGGCAAGGTCCTCGCCGATGTGCGCTGGCAGCACTACAACACCGTCGCCCGCGCCACCGAAACCGGGGTGATGCTGCACGAAGGCAAGATGTTCGGCTGGGTCAACCAACTGATCGTGTTGCTGATCTGCCTGATGATCCTGCTCAGCGCCGTCAGCGGCGTGGTGATCTGGTGGAAGCGCAAACCCCAGGGCAAGCTCGGTGTGCCGCCGCTGCGCCACGACCTGCCGAAGTGGAAAACCGCGATGGTGATCATGCTCGGCCTGGCGATTGTTTTCCCGTTGGTGGGCGCGTCGTTGATCGTCGTGTGGGCCTTGGATCGCCTGGTGCTGTCACGGTTTTTCAACCGACATGAATCTGCCTCAGGTTCGACATGAAACCAGCGAGATGCCCGCCATAGAGCACTTCTGTAGCCTTGCGCGACTTTTGTCTCGCAGCGAATAAGTGTTAACTTATAACACTTACTGCGTTATTGTTGCTCGCCGCCACAAGCGGCGAGTAACCCTCCAAGAAGACTGATCGCCCCATGAACAAGTACCTCGCGTCCGGGCTGTGCCTGCTCGCCCTGCACACCAGCGCCCAGGCCCTGACCCTGCCCGCCAGCCCCGTCACCGCACCGGCGGTTGATGATGAACACATCGACCTCAACACCCCGACCACCGCCGGCTCACGCCTGAACCTCACGGCCCTGCAAACCCCCGGCAGCGTCGAAAGCCAGACCGGCGCGCAGATCCGCGAGCGGGGCGATGCCAGCGTGCAGGACGCGATTTCCCGCGCCACCGGCATCAGCCGCACCGGCACGCCGGGCGACGGCGGCACCTCGTTGTCGGCCCGTGGTTTTACCGGCCAGGGTTCGGTGATGCAGCTCTACGACGGCAACCGCATGTACATGGGCATGGGCACCTCGACCTTCCCGGTGGACACCTGGGCGGTGGAACGCGTTGACGTACTGCGCGGCCCGGCCTCGGTGCTGTACGGCGAAGGCGCTACCGGCGCGGTGGTCAACACCGTGGCGAAAAAGCCCTTCGAAGGCGAGATCGAAAACCACATCCGCCTCGGCTACGGTTCCTATGACCGCCAGCAACAGGCCCTCGACAGCGGCGGTTCGCTGACCGACACCCTGAGCTATCGCCTCAACCTCAACCGCCTGCGCAGCAACGGTTTCATCGACCGTGGCGACTCCAGCAGCGACTTCGTCAGCGGCGCCCTGCGCTGGCAGGCGGCGGACAACCTCAGCTTCACCCTCGCCAGCGACTACGGCGACCAGCGCCCGCAAAACTACTTCGGCACGCCGCTGATAAACGGCCAATTGCACAAAGGCCTGCGCGAGAAAAACTACAACGTCCGCGACGACATCCAGCACTACAACGACCAGTGGACGCGCCTGACCAGCGAGTGGCAGATCAGCGATAACGTCAGCGCCAGCAACGAGCTGTTCTACCTGAAAAACCAGCGTCGCTGGCAGAACGCCGAGAACTACAATTTCACCGATGGCCAGCTCACCCGCAGCGGCAACTACGGCATCAAGCACAACCAGGAACAGGTCGGCGACCGCCAGACCTTCACCTTCAAGCACAGCCTGTTCGGCCTCGACAGCCAGACCGTGACCGGCGTGGAATACAACCGCATCCGCTTCCGCCTGGCCAGCAACTCGCCGTTCACCGACCGCTTCGCCGATGGCCAACCCATCGACATCAACCATCCGGCACCCGGCGAGTTCGCAAGCAACAGCGCGTTCCAGCCGCTGTTCGCCACCACCACCAAAACCGTCGCCGGCTTTGCCGAAAACCGCCTGCAACTCACCGATCAACTGGCGCTGGTGACCGGTATCCGCCGCGACTACGCTCATGTGGACCGCGACAACCTGCGCACCGGCGAGCAGTCCGACAAAACCCTCACCGGCAATAACTGGAAAGCCGGCCTGGTCTACGCAATCACCCCGGACACCTCGCTCTACGGCCAGTACGCCACCAGCACCGACGGCGTCGGCGGCCTGATTTCCCTGAGTCCCGGCCAGCAGCAGTTCGACCTGTCCACCGCCAAGCAGACCGAGATAGGCATCAAGCAAGCCTTCTGGAACCAGCGTGGCGAGTGGACCCTGGCCGCTTACCACATCGTCAAAAAGAAACTGCTCACCGACGTACCGGGCGACCCGAGCCGCCAGCAGCAAGTCGGCCAGCAATCCTCCCGTGGCCTGGAAGCCAGCCTCGACCTGCAACTGCCCCACGCCTGGGCCCTGCAAGCCAACGCGGCGCTGGTGCATGCGCAATACGACGACTTCAAGCAGGACGTTGACGGCGTGCAAGTCTCCCGCGACGGCAACCGCCCGGTGGACGTACCGCGCCGCACCGCCAACCTGTGGCTGAGCAAGGCCGTGACCGACGACATCCGCGCCGGCGCCGGCGTGCGGTATGTGGATGCGCGGTATGCCGATATGGCCAACCAAAACGAGTTGCCGAGCTACACCGTGGTCGACGCGACGGTGTCGTGGAAGGCGATGCGCAATACCACGCTGGGGTTGCAGTTGAACAACCTGTTTGATCGCACTTATGCCGTCAGCCAATACAATGACGGGCAGCAGTGGATCCTCGGTGAGCCGCGCTCCTTCTTCGTCACAGCGGACTACACCTTTTAACTGACACAACACAGGTCAAAAATGTGGGAGCGGGCTTGCTCGCGAATGCGGTGGATCAGTAACAGATGTATTGACTGA
>NZ_JANLGL010000125.1:0-17866 GCF_024655625.1 Pseudomonas sp. 18.1.10 | reverse complement strand
CACATTCAACATAGTTGTTGACTGAACCACCGCTATCGCAGGCAAGCCAGCTCCCACAGTTTTTTGTGGTGTCTGTCTAAATCAGCCCTTGCCCTTGGTCCGCGTCATATTCGGCCCGCCATTCTTCTCCAGGTGCTGAATGATGATCCCCGCCACATCCTTGCCCGTGGTGGTTTCAATCCCTTCCAGGCCCGGCGATGAGTTGACCTCCATCACCAGCGGCCCATGGTTGGAACGCAGGATATCCACACCCGCCACGCTCAACCCCATGACCTTGGCCGCTCGCAGCGCGGTCATGCGCTCTTCCGGGGTGATCTTAATCAGGCTGGCGCTGCCGCCACGGTGCAGGTTGGAGCGGAATTCACCCGGCTTGGCCTGGCGTTTCATCGCCGCAATCACCTTGTCGCCTACCACGAAGCAGCGGATATCCGCACCGCCGGCTTCCTTGATGTATTCCTGCACCATGATGTTCTGCTTGAGGCCCATGAACGCCTCGATCACCGACTCTGCTGCCGTCGCGGTTTCACACAGCACCACGCCAATGCCTTGGGTGCCTTCCAGCACCTTTATCACCAGCGGTGCGCCGTTGACCATCTCGATCAGGTCGGGGATGTCGTCCGGTGAGTGGGCAAAACCGGTGACCGGCAGGCCGATGCCCCGGCGTGACAGCAGTTGCAGCGAGCGCAGTTTGTCCCGCGAACGGGCGATGGCCACCGATTCATTGAGGGGGAACACGCCCATCATTTCAAACTGGCGCAACACCGCGCAGCCATAAAACGTCACCGAAGCGCCGATACGCGGGATCACCGCATCGAAGCCTTCCAGGGGTTTGCCCCGGTAATGGATCTGCGGCTTGTGGCTGGCAATGTTCATATAGGCACGCAACGTGTCGATCACCACCATTTCGTGGCCACGTTCGGTGCCGGCCTCGACCAGGCGGCGGGTGGAATACAGACGCGGGTTTCGCGACAGCACAGCAATCTTCATGCAGCACCTGGGGCAGAAATAGTAGAGACCGGGAACACCGGCTTGTCTTGAACGTACTTGACGCCTGGATTGACCACCAACTGGCCGTCAATCAGCGCCTTGGAGCCGAGCAACAGGCGGTAACGCATGGCTTTGCGGCAGGCCAGGGTGAATTCCACCCGCCAGACCCGATCACCCAGCGCGAGGGTGGTGCTGATGACATAGCGCACCTGCGCATGGCCGTTGGAGCTCTTGATGGTTTTCATCGTCACCAGGGGCGCTTCACAGCGGCGGTGACGCAATTGCACCACGCTGCCCAGGTGCGCGGTAAAGCGCACCCAGTTCTCACCGTCGCGCTCAAAAGGCTCGATATCGGTGGCGTGCAGGCTTGAGGTGCTGGCGCCGGTGTCGATCTTGGCGCGCAGGCCGGCCACTCCCAAGTCGGGAAGTGCCACCCACTCACGCAGACCCACAACGGTCAAATGGTCAAATGTCTTCAATATGGGTAACCGGTCATTCAGAAATGTTTCGAAGTCTTCGAGGACAGTAACGTCCAACTGCGCATGGATTGTGACAGTCCCCGACCCTCCGTGACGGGGTGGCGCCGAATTCGCGGTATTCACGCAGAATATTCGGCAAATGGCGACAGATATCGCTCAGCCGCCGGTAATCAGTCGATGCAATGGAAAGTCACGTAAAACTCCAGCCGCCTGGCGTATCTTAGGTGAGCCTTGAGGTTTATGCGTCGAAGGGTTTCAACGGTAAAGTTGCGACATTTTTCAGAGCGAGGAATTCAAGTGGCTCAAAAGCAGGAAGAGGAAGAAAAGGTCCGCTTGGACAAGTGGCTGTGGGCGGCGCGTTTCTATAAGACCCGTGCCCTGGCCAAGGCCGCCATCGAGAGCGGCAAGGTGCACCATCGCGGCGAGCGCTGCAAGCCAGGCAAGGAACCGCGCGTCGGAGATGAGTTCCAGATTCGTACAGGGTTTGATGAAAAGACTGTCGTAGTACAGGCGCTTTCCGCTGTGCGCCGTGGTGCGCCGGAAGCCCAGGCGCTGTACGCCGAGACCGACGCCAGCATCGCCAAGCGCGAAAATGCGGCGGCGATGCGCAAGGCCGGCGCCATCGGCATGACCACCGATGGCAAGCCGAGCAAGAAGCAGCGCCGCGACCTGTTCAAGTTTCGCGGCAGCGGGAACGACGATTGAGGCCACCGGCAATCGCCCAAAGCGTCACTTGGCTTGGAACTGCCTCGGTTTGTTCATAAACTGCAGCATCTTCGCGTCAATATTCTTCAATTCAGATACCCAGACCTATGACTGATCTACCGGATACCGACTTCACCCAACGCTTCATCTTCGACGAGACCGACGCCCGGGGCGAACTGGTGTCGCTGGAGCGCAGCTACGCCGAAGTCCTCGCCAAGCACGCCTATCCTGAGCCGGTCGCGCAATTGCTCGGTGAGTTGATGGCGGCTGCGGCGCTGCTGGTGGGCACCATGAAGTTCGACGGTCTGCTGATCCTGCAGGCCCGTTCCGAAGGCCCGATCCCGATGCTGATGATCGAGTGCTCCAGCGAGCGCGAGATCCGTGGCCTGGCCCGTTACGACGTCGACCAGATCGCCCCGGATGCGACCCTGTCCGACCTGATGCCCAATGGCGTGTTGGCGCTCACCGTCGATCCGACCGAAGGCCAGCGCTACCAGGGCATCGTCGACCTCGACGGCGAGACCCTGTCGGACTGCTTCACCAATTATTTCGTGATGTCCCAGCAAGTGGGCACCAAGTTCTGGCTCAACGCCGACGGCCATCGCGCCCGTGGCCTGCTGCTGCAACAACTGCCCGCCGACCGCATCAAGGACGACGACGATCGTGCGGAAAGCTGGCGCGGCCTCACCGCCCTGGCCGGCACGCTTACGGCGGAAGAACTGCTGGGCCTGAGCAACGAAACCATCCTGCACCGCCTCTACCACGAAGAAGCCGTGCGTCTATTCGACGCACAGGCCCTGCGCTTCAATTGCAGCTGCTCGCGCGAGCGCTCGGCCAATGCGCTGGTCAGCCTGGGCCTGGAAGATGCACAGAACCTGGTGGTGGAGCACGGCGGCCATATCGAGATCGACTGCCAGTTCTGCAATGAGCGTTACCTGTTCGATGCCGCCGATGTAGCGCAGTTGTTCGCCGGCGCAGGCATCGACACCCCTTCCGACACCCGCCACTAAAACGTTTAAGCACAGGTAAATCACCTGACAAACGCCGGATTAGCGCAGTTCTGACGGGAGGGCCCTACTCTTTTTGGGCTTTTCTGGCATAATCCGGCCCACTTTTTTCGCGGTAGTAGTGCGCAACTTTCTACTACAAAACGTTTGGAGCACTCGGCCATAGGCCGACGGGGAACCTCATGACGCAAGCCAATAACGCCGTATACACCGATCTGAGTGTTGACGATCTGGTCAAAGAAGCCCTGCAGCGCGGTGAAGGCGTGCTTGCCGATACTGGCGCGCTGGTCGTAGAAACCGGTCACCGTACCGGTCGTTCGCCAGTCGATCGTTTCATCGTTGAAGAGCCTACTACCCAGGATGCCATCGCCTGGGGCCCGATCAACCGCAAGTTCCCGGCCGACAAGTTCGATGCCCTGTGGGCTCGCGTCGAGGCCTTCAACAATGCGCAAGAGCATTTCGTTTCCCACGTTCACGTAGGGGCGGCCGAAGACCACTACCTCGCCGTGAAAATGACCACCCAGACGGCCTGGCAGAACCTGTTCGGTCGTTGCCTGTTCATCAACCCGGCCCAGTACAACCCGGCCGGCCGTGATGAATGGCAAGTGCTCAACGTGGCCAACTTCGAGTGCGTGCCAGAGCGTGACGGCACCAACTCCGACGGTTGCGTGATCCTCAACTTCGCGCAGAAGAAAGTGCTGATCGCCGGCATGCGTTACGCCGGTGAAATGAAAAAAGCCATGTTCTCGGTGCAGAACTTCCTGCTGCCGGCTTCCGACGTGCTGCCAATGCACTGCGCCGCCAACATCGGCGAAGCAGGCGACGTGACCCTGTTCTTCGGTCTGTCGGGCACCGGTAAAACCACCCTGTCCGCCGACGAAAGCCGTTACCTGATCGGTGACGACGAACACGGCTGGGGCGAAGGCGTGGTGTTCAACATCGAAGGCGGTTGCTATGCCAAGTGCATCGACCTCTCCGAGAAGAACGAGCCCGTCATCTGGAAAGCCATCAAGCACGGCGCCGTGCTGGAAAACGTCGTGATCGACGACGCCAAGCACGCCGACTACACCGACGTCAGCCTGACCCAGAACAGCCGCGCTGCCTACCCGCTGGAACACGTTGCCAAGCGTTCCGAGAAGAACCTGGGCGGCGAGCCAAACGCGGTGATCTTCCTGACCTGCGACCTGACTGGCGTACTGCCACCGGTGTCGATCCTCAGCGAAGAACAAGCGGCCTACCACTTCCTGTCCGGCTACACCGCACTGGTGGGCTCGACCGAAATGGGTTCCGGCGGCGGCATCAAGTCGACCTTCTCCACCTGCTTCGGCGCACCGTTCTTCCCGCGCCCGGCTGGCGAATACGCAGAGCTGCTGATCAAGCGCATCCGCGGCTTCGGCTCCAAGGTCTACCTGGTCAACACCGGCTGGACCGGCGGCGGCTACGGCGTTGGCAACCGCTTCAACATCCCGACCACTCGCGGCGTGATCGCAGCGATCCAGAGCGGCGCGTTGATCGGTGCTGAGACCGAACACCTCGACACCATCAACCTCGACGTGCCACTGGCCGTACCGGGCGTTGAGACCGGCCTGTTGAACCCACGCAACACCTGGGCCGACAAGGCTGCCTACGATGAAGCCGCGAAGGCGCTGGCTGGCTTGTTCATCGAGAACTTCAAGAAGTTTGAAGTGAGCGATGCGATCAAGGCTGCCGGTCCTAAGTTGTAAGATTCGGTAGTTGTGAAAAAGCCGCCTCTTTTGAGGCGGCTTTTTTGTGCGTGGGTAGTTAGTCGGCGATGTGCAAGACCACGGCGCCGACGAGTACGAGTACAACGCCCAGCACCTGCACCGCCGACAACCGCTCCTTGAAAAACACAAACCCCAGAATCGCCGCAATCCCCCCCGACAACGTACTAATCACCGTCACCACCGACACCGACCCCGCCATCGCCCCCCACGAAAACGCCGAGAACCCACCCAGGTTCATCAGGCTTGCCCCGGTCAGCGTCGCGCAGTTTTTCAGTGGCGGGATTTTCAGGCCATCCTTGATCCTCAGCACCATCATCACCAGTACGCACAGGCCCACCAGGTAACCCAGCCACAACATGCTGATCGGTCCCAGCGCCGGCAGCGTGTATCGGCCCTGCAGCCAGAAGCTGGTGCCGTACAACGTTGCGGCGAGCATGGCGTAGGCGATGGACAGCCGTGGGTGGTTGTGAGGTGTGCCGTTGTCCTTGTGGAGGCTGGAGAGGATCACGCCGATCACGCACAGGGCGATGCAGCCCACTTGAAGCTGGCTGATGTGCTCACCGCTGGCCCAGGACAGCAGCGTGGTGACGACGCCGTAGGACGTTACCAGCGGCGCGACGATGGCGGCTTTGCCGAGGGCGAACGCCTTGGACAGCGCGAGGGCGCCGGAGACGGTGAGCAGGGCGGCGGCGATGCCGAGGAGCCAGACGCTCAGCGGTGCGTCGAGGGACTTGAAGAGGAAGGTCGGGAAGATGACCAGCAACAGGGTCATGATCAAAAAGCCCAGGGCTTGGCCGAAGTACACCGCACGTTTAACGCCGACGGCGCGGGCGTTGAGGCCCACGAGGAAGTCCGTGCCACCCCAGAGCAGGGCGGCCAGCAGGCCCATTGTTACGTCCATGTAAGGTCCTTGTTGGTTCGTGCGTGGCTTGCCAGATTAGCGCAGATCGAATGTGGGAGCGGGCTTGCTCGCGAATGCGGTGGGTCAGATATAAATTCAGTGACTGACCCACCGCTTTCGCGAGCAAACCCGCTCCCACAGTGGGGGCTCTGTGTTGTTGAGGTCAGCTGAGGTTTTCCAGGGTTTGTGTGTCCCATCTTTGCGTCTTGATTGCCAGGTACAACATGCCGATGGTCAGCGGGATTTTGTCGCCTCGACCCTTGGCGCGATGTTTCAGGAAGACATCGAACACCGGCGGGTTGAAGTAGCGGTACGCGTCGTAGTCGCCCATATCGAGGGCAAACTCCTCCTCCACGGCTTCCATGAATTGCTTGGCCTCCGCGCCGTCGCAACCGAGGTCGAAGTTGATCGCGGTTTGCAGGCGCAGGGTCTTGTGTTTCGGCAGGCCGATTTCTTCGTGCAGCAGTTGCAGGAGTTGCTGCATGGCGAGGTCTTCGGGGAAGTCGGCGGCGAGGTTCATGGTGGGGGCACGCAGGAGTGGGTGAGGGGGATGGTCGCGTTGCAGACGGTATTTGTTGCGGGTGATGAAGAGTGCCAAGCCTATCAAGATTAGGGCGAGAGGTAAGAGTTGAATGCTCAGGATGATGGCGACGTAGGGTAGCCAACACAACAAGGTTAACCCCGTTGCGATGAAGGTGACGGCGAAGCGTTTTCTTAAGATGCAGTCGGTTATTTTGTAATAGAGCAGTAGATGGAGGGCAAAAAACAGTGCTGTTTGTAGGTAGATCCACTGACTATGGTTCATCTGAGTACACATGTATTGAGATGCTTGAACGCTGCGGGCCTATTCCCCCGCTGACCTGAGCCTCTAGGCCTATGATGATGTCTGCGCTATGGAAGTTGCGGAGCCTGCGAGATATCAAATCGCTAACAGCATTTTCTACCATCGACTCTGCTTTGCTGGAAATGAGTCCCACAGGGGCTGCCACTGCACCAGAAATGATTTCTTTGATGAGGTTGTTTCGGTTGTTCAGACTGTCTGCCTGTTTTCTTGTCAGTGGTTTTGAAATGACCACGGTCATGAGACACGGTATATCTCCGGCGAGCATTTTTTCGTAAAGGTTCAGCAGTCGCATGCGAATTTCTACGGCCGAAGTTTTTGCTTCTAGCAGGCAAAGGGTGTTGAGCGCTCGTCGGTCGCTGGGCATCACTCTGAGGCGAATCACCGTGAAAGTGACGCCGTAGTGGCCGATGTATTGAGTCCTTTCGATGTTCACAGGGTTTTGCCCAGTCCATGGAAAGGGCGCTAGTTTCGGTCAGGCGAATGTGGATTTTGTAGAGGGGGGCGTGCGCGTTTTAAGCAGTTTCAGAAGCGGATGGCGTGGTGTTTGGCAGTTTCTTACAGCGCCGTCCGGCATTGGTAGCTTGGCAGTGATTTCACAGGAAAAACGCGCCAACTGTGGGAGCCGGGCTTGCCCGCGATGGCGGTGGGTCAGGTAGGGAATTATCGGCTGAAACACCGCGATCGCAGCGGTGCGACGACTCGACAAGCCAGCTCCCACAGGTTTAGCGGTGTGGCTGAGAGCGATTAACTGCTGGCAGGTCTGCTGATACACCGCTCAAAAATCGCCTCCAACCCCCGGTAGTCACACGCCACCGCATCAATATTCGCCGGCACCCAAGCGGCGTGTTTCACCAGCCACCAGTTCACCGAAAACCCCGCATTCACAATGATCTGTTCAAACAAGATCCGCTGCGCCCGGCCGTTGCCTTCGCGGAAGGGGTGGATGACGTTGAGGTCGCCGTATGCCTCGGCAATCTGCGTTACCAGTTCAGCCTGGGTCGCGCCGACATACCAGTTGGCCTCTTGCATACGCCGGATGATTTTCGCCGCTTCCGGTGGGATGCGTTCCGGGGTGCAGAACAGGGTGTCGCCTTTCTGGATGTTGACGCTGCGCAGTTCGCCGGCCCAGTCGTAGAGGTCGCCGAACAGGATGCGGTGGATGTGTTGCAGGCGATCGAGGTCGTAGGGCGGTGGGAAGAGTGGGAGGTTGCCTACGGCGATTTCGGAGAGTTCCCGCTCAGCCTGGTGCAGGCGGGCTTCGTCGTGCAGATCGAGGCGGTTGCGCAGCACGCTGCTACCGGGATAGCAATACGGGTCCTGGCCCACACCATATTTGTCGAGCATCAGCGTGGGGTGTCGCGGTACTTGGCAAGGACGGCTTCGCGGGTCGGCAGGGGTTTGTCGACGTCGGCCGGTTGGGTGTCGAACCCTTCCAGGCGCAGGCTGGCCAGGTAATTGGACCGGCGGATCTTGTGGTAATGATCCTGTTTTTGCTCAAACGTCAGTTCGCTCATCGCAGCGTACTCCGGGGTGGCAAGGCTTGATTGTAGCGCAATGCTTCTTAGGGCAGGCGCGATAAAAACCACGTCACATTTTGTACAAAAAAACTGCCAGCTCGCAGAATTCAGCGTATGTTGCAGCGCAAAATCTTGTAGGGCGATTCCGCCCACTACTTAAAGGGAGTTAAGCATGGGTTTGCTTCGTGTCGCCTCGGCGATGTCATTGTGTGCGGTCGCGTTTTCAGTCCAGGCCGAACAGTTGCCGATTGAAGTGCTCAGCGCAGTGGTCAAGGACCAGAAAATCGCCGACGCCGAAGTGCTGCTGCAACGCAACGGCGCGCAAAACGTCGTGGGCCGCACCAACGCCCAAGGCCAGGTGGTCCTCACCAGTACGGCCGCCGATGACGGCAGCAGCCTGCTAATCATCAAGAAGCCCGGCTATTCCAACCTGGTGGTGAAGTGCCCGTGCAAGGGCATGACCTACGCGGTCAGCCCGGTGATGGAAAACCTCGACGGCCTGCGCGTCGTGCTGACCTGGGGCCGCAACCCTTCCGACCTCGACTCCCACATGATTTTCCCGGGCAACAACATCTACTACGCCAGCAAAAAAGGTACTGATGCCGAGCTGGACGTGGATGACACCGACAGCTACGGCCCGGAAACCATCACCCTGCAGAAAAAGCACTACGGCGAAAGCTACGTGTATGCCGTGCATGACTACTCCAACCAGTCCTACCCGAATTCGACCCAGCTGTCCGACAGCGAAGCCAAGGTGTTCGTGTACATGGGGCAATCCCTGGTCCGCACCTACTACGTGCCGAAAAACCGCACCGGCAACCTGTGGACCGTGTTCCGCATGACCGGCAGCGGCGACTTCCAGGACATCAACAGCTTCACCGGCGTCATCGTGAATGCGGCGAACGTGCTGAACGAAGTGAAACCGTTGCTGGATGACAGCGTGGCCGTCACCGAAGTGGTTGTCAGCTCGTCCGTACAGGCTGATGCGAAGAAGCTGAACCTGAAAGGTGAAGCAGCCTACCAGGCGGGTAACCTGGATCAGGCGATTGACTACTTCCGCCAGGCCATCGATCTGGATAACAGCTTCGGCAAGGCTTACGGCAACCTCGGTCTGGCGTATCAGAAAGCCGGCAACACTGCCGAGTCGATCTGGGCCAACCGCAAGGCCATCGCGTTGGCGTCGGGTGCGAATGCGGCGACCGTGCGTGCCGGGTCTTACTACAACATTGCGCGGATCTATGAAGCGGCCGGGCAGTTCCAGGATGCGTTGCGTCACTACCAGTTGGCCAAGGAGCAGAAGGCCAATCCGGTGTATGACACGGCGATTGAGCGCGTGAAGAACCGCTGATTCCGTCATAGCGCAGAACCAAAATGTGGGAGCGGGCTTGCTCGCGAATACGGTGTATCAGTCACAGATATTTCGACTGGACTACCGCATTCGCGAGCAAGCCCGCTCCCACATTTGGTTTTGTGTTTTCCTGTTATATCTGTGGAAAATTCCTACTTCGGCCCTGGGCCATCCCGCGTCCTGTGTATCATCCTGTCTCTTTTTTCCATGCGACCTTTCTCGATCCGCTGAACTTCCCGGGCTATGTTTTCAAGCCAACTCAGTGGTCAATGGAGTGACAGCCTATGCACGACACCCTCCAGCAGGTCTTTGGTTATCCACAGTTTCGTTTGGGCCAGGAACAGACGGTCAGCGCCGTGCTGGCTGGCCGTTCTGCCGCCGCGATTTTCCCCACCGGCTCGGGCAAGTCCCTGTGCTACCAGCTGTCGGCCGTGCTGCTGCCGCACCTGACGCTGGTGGTGTCGCCGTTGTTGGCGTTGATGCAGGATCAGTTGGGTTTCCTGCAGCGCCATGGCATTTCAGCGGGCAGTATCGATTCGGCGCAGAGCCGCGAAGACGCCAATGACGTGATGGCCCGTGCGCGTTCGGGTGAGTTGAAGATCCTGATGATTTCCGTGGAGCGCTTGAAGAACGAGCGCTTTCGCAACTTCCTGCAAAGCGTGCAGATTTCACTGTTGGTGGTGGACGAGGCGCACTGTATTTCCGAATGGGGCCACAACTTCCGTCCGGACTATTTGAAGCTGCCGGACTACCAGCGGCAGTTCAATATCCCACAAGCCTTGCTGTTGACGGCTACAGCAACGCCTAAGGTGATTGCCGACATGCAGGCGAAGTTCGCCATCGCGCCAGGCGATGTGGTCACCACCGGCTTCTACAGGCCCAATCTCAACCTGCTGGTGGAACCGGTCAGCGGCGCGGACAAGCGCCGACGCCTGGTGCAGTGGATGAGCGAGCGGGCAGACCAGCCGAGCATCGTCTACGTGACCCTGCAAAAAACCGCCGAGCAGATTGCCGAGCACCTCAATCGCAACGGCATCCAGGCCGAGGCTTATCACGCCGGTCTGCCCCACGATAAACGCGAGGGCATCCAGCAGCGCTTCATGGGCGGGCGCTCCAACTGCATCGTCGCGACCATCGCGTTTGGCATGGGTATCGACAAGAGTGATATCCGCAATGTGGTGCACTTCGACCTGCCCAAATCCATCGAGAACTACAGCCAGGAAATCGGCCGCGCGGGGCGTGACGGGCAGCCGTCCGACTGCCTGGTGTTGGCCAACCGCGACAGCCTCAACGTGCTGGAAAACTTCGTGTATGGCGATACGCCGGAGCAGGACGGCATCCGTCGTGTGCTGGAGGAGTTGCAGGCGGCGCGGGGCGATGGGCAGTGGGAGTTTCTGCTGCGCTCGCTGTCGGACCACAGCAACATCCGCGAGCTGCCGCTGAAGACCCTGTTGGTGCAGTTGGAGCTCAAGGGCGTGATTGCGCCGCGCTACGCGTTTTATGCGGAATACCGCTTCAAGTACCTGGTCGAACCCGATGCGTTGTTGGCAAGGTTCAGCGGCGAGCGGCAGCAGTTTGTCGCGGCGATTGTCGAGGTGTGCAAGCGTGCCAGGAGCTGGGCCACGGTGGATTTCGACGCGCTGTATCAACAGCACAACGCCGGACGCGACCGTGTAGTGAAAGCGCTGGATTACTTCCAGGAACAGGGCCTGATCGAGTTGGAAAGCAAGCAGATGACCGAGGTCTACAGCCTGCTGGACACGGCTTTTGATCCACAGGTGTTGAGCGCCGAGTTATACACAGGCTTCAAGCAGCACGAGGTCGGCGAGGTGGCGCGGATTCACGCCATGCTCGACCTGTTCGCCACCGAGCGTTGCCTGGGGCAGCGTCTGGCGCAGTATTTCGGTGATGAAAACGCACCGCTGCGCTGCGGGCATTGTTCGGTTTGCCATGGCGATGTCGCGCACTTGCCGCCGCCGCCCGCGTTGCCGCCGCTTGTGGATAAACACTTCATGGGGCTGTGCGGTGATTTTATCCACAGGCATCATCAGCACATCGGCGAGCTGCCCGGAGCGGAACGCCTGACGCGATTCCTCGGTGGTATCAGCGTGCCGTTGTTTACCAAGTTGAAGGCGCGGAGTATTCCGGGCTTTGCTGCGCTGGAAGACTATCCGTATGCCGAGGTACGCGAGTGGGCCGAAGCCCATTTGCAGGACCTTTGAACCCACCTACACGAGATGCGCCCGATGCCTGACTCAGTGCCACAACGTGCCGATTACCTTCACTTCCAGCCGATCATCACGCGCTGGCACGACAACGATGTGTATGGGCATGTGAACAACGTCACCTACTACAGCTTCTTCGACACGGCGGTGAACACCTACCTGATCGAACAGGGTGGTCTGGATATTCATGACGGTAAGGTGGTGGGCTTTGTGGTGAGCTCGGCGTGCGACTACTTTGCGTCGATCGCCTTTCCCGAGCACATCGAGATCGGCCTGCGGGTGGGCAAGTTGGGCAATAGTTCGGTGCAGTACGAGTTGGCGGTGTTCAAGGCGGGCGAAGACGACGCCTGCGCGGCGGGGCGCTTTGTGCATGTGTTTGTGGAGCGCGGGTCGAACCAGCCGGTGGCGATTGCGGGGGTGTTGCGCGAGGCGTTGCAGCGGTTGGTGGCCTGACCCGATCCCATAAACACCGCGGAGCTAAATGTGGGAGCGGGCTTGCTCGCGAATGCGGAGTATCAGACGACACATCAGTGACTGACCCACCGCATTCGCGAGCAAGCCCGCTCCCACACAAGCCCATTCCACATTGGGTCTGTGGTGTTCTTTGAATCTTACCGGTGACGGTAGTGATGCTTGTTCTTGCGATGCCCGTAAGCATGCCCACGGCCACGATGGTCATCGCGATCATAACGACGGTTGTCGCGCGAACGGCGATCATCGTCGTCGCTCTTGTTGCCCATGTAGTTGCCCAGCGCGCCACCTGCGCCACCGCCGGCGGCTGCGCCGATCAGGCTGCCGGTGCTGCCGCCGACACTGCGGCCGACCACGTTGCCGCCCGCTGCGCCCAATGCGCCGCCAATGGCCGCTTCGCCACGGCTGCGTTTGTCGGCGCCGACCGCACTGCCACCCGCGCCGCCCAGGGCTGCGCCGATGGTAGAACCGGTGTTGCCGCCGAGCTGCTGGCCAACAACCGAACCTAGAACCCCGCCCAATGCGCCGCCTACACCGGCTTCGGTGGTGCCACCGGCCATGGCTGCGCCACTGACCAGGCCAAGGGACAACAAGAGAATCGAGGAGAACTTCATTCAGGGAAACCTCAAGGGGATGACGGCGCGATCCTGAGGCTGTATCGACAGGGTGACAATAGAAATCCGACCAGTAGCACGAGTTGTGCACAATTAGCTAAGTTATTGTTTTAACTGGGGAACTTAAGTCGATTTAGTGAGTCTTTAACTCTTCGGAATGGCCGCTTTTATGCAAAAGCGGCCTTTTTTGTGCCCGCAGATCTACGCCGTGCGCGCCATAATCAAGCCGTTGTCGCTCGCGGCTTCCAAACGGATCGCGACGAATTTCGACGTCGGCGTATGGCTGCCATCCCCGGTGCTTTCCAGTGGCACCAGCGGGTTCACTTCCGGGTAGTAAGCAGCTGCTTGCCCCGCCGGAATATCAAACGCCAGCAAGGTGAAGCCTTTCACCCGGCGTTCACGGCCATCTTCCCACAGCGACACGATGTCGGCCTTCTGCCCCGGCTTGAAGCCCAGGCGGATGATGTCGGCTTCGTTGACGAACAACACGTCACGCTGGCCCTTGACCCCACGGTAGCGGTCGTCCAGGCCATAAATCGTGGTGTTGTACTGATCGTGGGAGCGCATCGACTGCATAATCAGGTCCGGCACGCGGCCCGTGGCATGGGTGCGTTCGTGGATCAGGTCCTTGGGCAGGATGTTCGCGCGGAAGTTGGCGCGGCCCGACGGCGTGTTCCAGCGCCGTGCACCGGCGGAGTTGCCCAGGTAGAAACCGCCCGGGTGTTTGATCTTCTCGTTGAAGTCCTTGAAGCCTGGAATGGTGTCGGCGATCAGGTCGCGGATGCGCCCGTAGTCGGCCACCAGCCAGTTCCAGTCCACCGGTTTGCTGCCCAGGGTCGCGGCGGCGATACCGGCCAAGATGGCGGGTTCGGATTTCATCAGCTTCGACAGCGGCTGCAACTGGCCATTGGAGCCGTGGACCATGCTGAACGAGTCTTCCACCGTCACCGCCTGCGGGCCATCGGCCTGGATGTCGATGTCGGTACGACCCAGGCACGGCAGGATCAGCGCGTCCTTGCCGTGCATCAGGTGGCTGCGGTTGAGCTTGGTGCTGATCTGCACAGTCAGGTCGCAGTTGCGCAGGGCTTCAAAGGTGCGCGGGCTGTCTGGCGTGGCTTGGGCAAAGTTGCCGCCCAGACCGATAAACACCTTGGAGCGGCCTTCGAGCATGGCGTGGATCGCTTCCACCACGTTGTGGCCGTTTTCGCGCGGTACCTGGAATTGAAAGCGACGCTCCAGCGCGTCGAGAAACGCCACCGGTGGCCGTTCGTTGATGCCCATGGTGCGGTCGCCCTGCACGTTGCTGTGGCCACGCACCGGGCAGAGGCCGGCGCCCGGGCGGCCGATGTTGCCGCGCAGCAGCATCAGGTTGGCGATTTCCTGGATGGTCGGCACCGAGTGACGGTGCTGGGTGATGCCCATGGCCCAGCACATGATTACGTTCTTGCCTTTGGCGTACATGCGCGCCGCTTGCTCGATCTCCACCAGGGTCAGGCCGGACTGCTCGACGATTTCATCCCAGGAGGTGTCGTCGATCTTAGCCAGGTAATCCAGCACGTTGACTGTGTGTTCGTTGAGGAAGTCGTGGTCGAACACGGCTTCCTTGCCTTCGGCCTGGGCCTGGCGCTCCCACAGCAGCAGGAACTTGGCCATGCCGCGCAGGATGGCCATGTCGCCACCCAGCGCCGGGCGGAAGTAGGCGGTGTTGGTCGGCTTGTCGCCGTTGGTGAGCATTTCCAGCGGGTGCTGTGGATGCTGGAAGCGTTCCAGGCCGCGCTCTTTCAGCGGGTTGATGCACACCACCTGGGCGCCGCGTGTGACCGCTTCGCGCAGCGGTTCGAGCATGCGTGGGTGGTTGGTGCCGGGGTTCTGGCCCCACACGAAAATCGCGTCGGCATGTTCAAAATCGTCAAAGGTAACGGTGCCTTTGCCCACGCCCACGCTCTGCGCCAGGGCGACGCCGCTGGCTTCGTGGCACATGTTCGAGCAATCCGGGAAGTTGTTGGTGCCAAACGAGCGCACAAACAGCTGGTACAGATACGCCGCTTCGTTGCTGGCGCGGCCCGAGGTGTAGAACTCGGCCATGTCCGGGCTGGGCAGGGCGTTGAGGTGTTTGCCCACCAGGTCGAACGCGGCTTCCCAGCTGATGGGCTGGTAGCGGTCGGTTTCGGCGTCGTAGCGCATCGGCTCGGTCAGGCGGCCCTGGTATTCCAGCCAATAGTCGCTTTGTGCTGTCAGCGAAGTGACACTGTGCTTGGCGAAAAACGCCGCATCCACGCGGCGCTTGGTGGCTTCCCAGTTCACCGCCTTGGCGCCGTTTTCGCAGAACTTGACCATGCCGCTTTCCGGCGAGTCACCCCAGGCGCAGCCCGGGCAGTCGAAGCCGCCGTTCTGGTTGGTCTTGAGCATCATGCGCAGGTTTTTCAAGGCGTTGTCGCTGGTCAGCCAGGCCTGCGCCACGCTAATCAGCGCGCCCCAGCCGCCAGCTGCACCTTTGTAGGGTTTGTAGCGTGGGGTGGGGGTTTGGTCGGCTTGGTTATGATTGCTCACGGCTGGTTCTCCATCGCAGGGCTGTAGACCCGCGGCGCACTTTTCTGCGGCAGGTGGATGAGATTGAGGTTATGCCGGCGGGCCCATTGCAGGGCCAGGCCGGTGGGCGACGACAGGCTGACCAGGGTCTGGATGCCCGCGCGCAGGACTTTCTGGATCAGCTCCAGGCTGCAACGGCTGGTGACAATCGCCAGGCCGCCGTCGGTCGGAATCTTTTGGCGGATCAGGGCGCCGATCAACTTGTCCAGGGCGTTGTGCCGGCCGATGTCTTCGCGGCCCAGCAGCAATTCGCCTCTGTTGTTCATAAACACGGCGGCATGCACGGCGCCGCTGTGCTGGCCTAAAGGCTGGAAAGCACTGATGCGCTGGCGCAGGCCGTCGAGCCATTCGGCAGGCGGCAGTGGCGCGCCGGGCAGTACTTGCAGGTCGGGCAGGGCTTGTTCCACCGCTTCCACGCCGCACAGGCCACAGCCGCTGGTGCCGGCCAATTGGCGGCGCTGCTGCTTGAGGTTCCAGAATGCACGGCTGGAAATCTGCACCTGGGCGTATTGGGCCGAGCCTGAACCACTGAGCTTCAGGTCATATATGTCGCTAACGTCGGCGATAATGCCGCTGCCGAGGCTGAAGCCAACGATAAAGTCTTCCAAGTCGGTGGGCGTCACCAGCATGACCGCCTGGCTGATGTCGTTATAGGCAATCGCCAACGCCACTTCTTCCGCCAGCGCGGTGCTGGCGACTTCGGTGTGTTCGAGATTGCAAAACTGATAGCTCTGGCTGGCGGCCGGCGCGGCTGTATCAAGGGCGGGCGCCGCGCAGACTGGACGCTTGGCGTTCATGGGGCAATACCACCGGCGGATTAATCAGTGTTCAGACTAGGCGCGACAAAGCGTCGCGTCTAATTGCCAGTACTGATCTACCGATAGATGACGTCGATCAAGACGGGTTTTGCGATTTCTGAAACAGCGCGAAACACGCTTCGGCCAACGCCGAACGCGGCGCGCTGCGGCGCATGATTAGCCCGAGGCGCGCCAGGGTGTGGGCGTCTTCGATCGGTTGCAGGCGCAAATGCTCGGTCAACGCGTCCAGGCCGCCGTCCAGCGGCATCACTGCGCAACACAGGCCGCCGTGCACAGCTTGTAACAACTGATGGACGGCATCGGTTTGCAGCAGCGGTTGCGGGTTGAGCCCACGGCTGTGGAAGTTGTGGTCGATGGATTGGCGAAAGTGCATGCCACTGGTGAGCATGCCCAGGGGCAATTCTGTCAGGGCCTCCCAGCTCAGGGGTTTATCGCCAAAGCTGAAGAAGCGCTGGTCGTAGAGCAGGCCCATACGGGTCTCGCCCAAGGCCAGGGAGTCGAAGCGTTCGTTGTCCAGGCGCTCCAGGTAGGACACGCCGAGGTCCAGGCGATTGCTCGCCAGTTGTTCAAGGATTTGCTCGGAGCTGAGCGCCGACAACTCAAAGCGCAGGCTGGGGTGCTCTTTATGCAGTTGTTGCATCAAGGCCAGCGGATCAAAGCTCGACAGCGGCACCACACCCAGGCGCAACGTACCGACCAGGTTGCCGCGACAGGCGGCAGCTTCGGCCTGCAAGCCGTCGTAGGCGGCCAGCACCGTGCGCGCCCAGGCCAGTACGCGTTCACCGGGGGCGGTAAAGCCTTCGAAGCGCTGGCCGCGATTGACCAACGGCAGGTCGAGCTCTTCTTCGAGGCTGCGCAGGCGCATCGACAGGGTCGGCTGGGTAATGTGGCAACGTGCCGCGGCTTGGCCAAAGTGACGGGTTTCGTCGAGGGCGATGAGGAATTTCAGCTGTTTGATGTCCATCTTCGCTCCAGGGCTTGTTCCAATGGCGGGGGGGATTCTAACGCGTGTAGGAGTCGTCTGGTCATTGGTCGGGCTGGAACCAGGTTCTGTAGGACTGGTCTAGTCTTTGGCATCTGGAACTTAAACCCAAAGGAGAGCGAACCATGAGCATTTTTAGCTTTGTTAAGGAAGCGGGCGCGAAGTTGATCGACCTGTTGACACCGGGCAATGCCAACGCCGGTGAGAATCTGAAAAAGCACATTGAAGATGTGGGGCTGGGCAACCCGAACGTGCATGCCACCGTTGATGGCGACAAGGTGACGATCACGGGTGAAGTGGCCAGCCAGGAAGAGAAAGAAAAGATCATCCTGGCGGCAGGCAATATTGCCGGGGTGGCCAGTGTTGAAGATCAGATTACGGTGTCTGGCCCAGTGGTTGCGGCCGCGCGTTTTGTCGTGGTGAAGAAGGGCGACACGCTGAGCGCTATTTCCCTGGCGGTGTATGGCAACGCCAACCAGTACAACAAGATTTTTGAGGCGAACAAGCCGATGTTGTCGCACCCGGACAAGATTTACCCAGGGCAGACACTGCGCATTCCTGAGTAATACACCGACCAAAATGTGGGAGCGGGCTTGCCCGCGAAAGCGGAGTGTCAGTCACTGAATGTGTTTCT